>JAKIYJ010000060.1 GCA_022708585.1 Bacteroidota bacterium | reverse complement strand
GGTTATTTTTAATGTTTTATACATAAATGAATAAAATATTTGTATTAATAATTATTTTATTTGGATTTTTTTATTAATATAGTTAAAAATATTGAGATGAATAATGATACAAATACTGAACTTTTAAGATTTACTACAGCTGGCAGTGTAGATGATGGTAAAAGTACTTTAATCGGCAGATTATTATACGACAGTAAATCTATTTTTGAAGACCAGTATGAAGCCGTTAAAGAAGCAAGCGAAAGAAGAGGTGAAGATCATATCAACCTTGCTTTACTTACCGATGGACTTAGAGCAGAACGCGAACAAGGAATCACTATTGATGTAGCTTACAGATATTTTGCTACTCCTAAAAGAAAATTTATTATTGCAGATACACCAGGTCATATTCAATATACACGTAATATGGTTACTGGTGCTTCAACTGCTGGACTCGCTATTATTCTTATTGATGCTCGAAAAGGAGTTGTTGAACAAACTAAACGTCATGCTTTTATCGCAACCCTCCTTAAAATACCGCATCTGGTGATTTGCATCAATAAAATGGATCTTGTAGATTACAATCAGGAGGTTTTTGAAAATATTAAAAATGATTTTAAAAACTTTTCAAGTCGCCTCGATATACACGATGTTCACTTTATTCCCATAAGTGCTCTTAATGGAGACAATGTTGTTGATACTTCAACAAATATGAACTGGTATAAAGGACCTACTCTTTTGTATCTGTTGGAAACCATACATATTAGCAGTGACTATAATATGGTCGATTGTCGTTTCCCCGTACAATATGTTATAAGACCTCAATCTGATGAATTTCACGATTATAGAGGTTATGCGGGTAGAATTGCAGGCGGAGTTTTTAAACCTGGCGACAAAGTTATGATTCTGCCATCAGGATTTACCAGTTACATTAAAAGTATTGATACTTTTGATGGACCTGTAGCAGAGGCTTTCCCTCCAATGTCTGTTGTTATACGACTTGATGATGAAATAGATATAAGCAGAGGCGATATGATTGTTAGAGAAAATAATGTACCTGCTGTTTCGCAAGATTTTGATGCTATGATATGCTGGATGAATGAAAAAAAACTTATACCAGGAGGTAAATATGCAATTCGACAAACTACCAAAGAAGCTCGATGTATTATTAAAAATATTAGATATAAAATAAATATTAATACTCTCCATCGTGCTGAAAATGATAAAACCATTGGTTTAAACGATATAGCAAGAATAACAATAAGAACCACTCAACCTTTTTTCTTTGATAAATATACTATTAACAGAAACACAGGCAGTATAATCCTTATTGATGAGAGTACCAATGAAACTGTTGCAGCAGGTATGATAATTTAATAAAATATAATCTTTTAAAATATGAAAAAAATGATAATTATTTTAAGTGTTCCATTTGTATTGATATTTCAACAATGCAAACAAGTTGAAAAAAATGAAGATAAAAAAACTGTTGATACCAACATACCAGCAGCTACTATCAACAAAACTATTAAAGAACTTAAAGCAAAGTTTCCTCACCAGGACGAACAACTCATTAGCAAAGGAGTTGCCCAAACCGCAGCTTTATGGCTTCAACAAGACGGTACGCCAGACGATTTCATAAAATTTTGCCTTAATAATTATGCTGAAAATGATTCTGCTAAAAAAGAACTTTTTGATAAAATATCTTATTATATAGAAACTTTGTATGGAAACTTAAATAAATTAAATATTGAACTTAAAAGTGTTTTACATATTGACAAAGGCACTATAGCCCCAATTGATGAATTATTTGGCGGTTACGATCCTTTTGCTCATATAAATGATGATTTTTTTAACAACAGGATTGCTCATGTTGTTATTTTGAATTTTCCTTTTTTTACTCTTAAAGAAAAAAATGAACTTGGTGTAAATTGGAATTCTCTTCAATGGGCTTATGCACGACTTGGTGATGTCTTTACTTCACGTGTCCCTGCTTCTTTATTGCTTAAATCATCCGAAATAATTACAGAAGCCGAAAATTATATCGCCAATTATAATATTTATATGGGCAATATAATTGATTCCAATGGAAATAAATTGTTTCCCGAAAATTTAAGATTAATCAGCCACTGGGGCCTGCGCGATGAATTAAAAGCTGACTATAACGACGAAAATGCACTGAAAAAACAAAGAATGATTTATCAAATTATGAACAGAATTATTACTCAGGAAATTCCTCAGGAAGTGATAAATAATAATAAATATAACTGGAACCCCCTTAATAACAAGACTTTTGACAATGGTAAGGAAATTAACTTGAAATATGAACCCGATACACGTTATGAAATTTTACTTAAAGTATTTAATTCCATTAAATCTATGGATAAATATTATCCTGCATATACAAACTATATTGAACGAAAATTTGAACAAGAAATAGAAATACCCGTTGATGAAGTAGAAAAAATTTTTATCGATTTTATCTCTTCAAAAGAAGTGAAACAGGTTGCAGAACTCATAAGTCAACGTTTGGGCAGACCATTAGAACCTTTTGATATCTGGTATGATGGTTTTAAAACACGCTCATCAGTTAATCAAACCGAACTTGACAAAATCGTTAACAAGAAATATCCTGATAAGGCATGTTTTGAAAGGGATTTACCTGTTTTACTCACTAAACTTGGCTTTGAAAAAGAACAGGCAAAATTTATTACTTCCAGAATAATTGTTGATCCTGCAAGAGGCTCAGGTCATGCCTGGGGATCATTAATGCGTAGCGAAAAATCCCGTTTAAGAACCAGAATCGGTCAAAATGGCATGGATTATAAAGGATATAATATTGCAATCCATGAATTTGGACATAATGTTGAACAAACCATATCATTAAATTATGTAGATTATTATATGATGAATGGTGTTCCCAATACAGCCTTTACAGAAGCTCTCGCTTTTATATTCCAAAAAAGAGATTTACAATTACTTGGAATAAAAGATAATAACATCAATAAGGAAAATTATCAGGCTCTTGATGTTTTCTGGGATGCTTATGAAATAATGGGTGTGGCTCTTGTTGATATTAATACATGGAAATGGATGTACAAGCATCCTGATGCAAAAGCTGTTGAACTGAAAAATGCTGTCCTGAATATAGCAAAAGATATATGGAATAAATATTATGCAGAAGTGTTTGGAATTAAAGACCAGAATATACTGGCAATTTATTCCCATATGATTGATTCACCACTTTATTTGTCAAATTATCCATTAGGACATATAATTGACTTTCAACTTGAAAATTATATTAATAACAAAAATTTCGCTTCCGAAATTCTTAGAATATACAGTCAGGGCAGATTAACTCCAAAACTATGGATGCAGAAAGCTGTTGGTTCTGATTTATCAGTAAATCCTGTTATACAATCTGTTGATAAAGCTCTTATGGAAATTAAAAAATAAAATTGATAATGCCTGATAGCTTATCTTATTTCAGAAACTTTATTATAAGTCAGGATGAATATTTTTTTATTCCTGAACATATTGTTAATGCTAATAATACTTCGAAAATTAATCTTATTGTACAAAAAGATATTGACACAAATACATTTGCAAGAAAATCAATTTTTCAATATCATTGCCTGAAACCTGTAAACCCCGAACCTGTTGTAAAATTACAAAAAACAGAATCTTATCTTGGATTACCAATAATTATATTGGTTCTTATTTTAGCATCAATTGTAAAATACTTCTATGGCAGACGATTCACAATGATTATCAAATCATTTACAGTTAATAGATTTCTTAATCAACTTGTACGAGAAGGGAATCTGTTTTCAGAGCAAATTACTTTTCCTTTATTTATGATTTTTCTTTTAAATTTATCTACATTTTTATGGATTTCGACTAAAAATATATTTTTTAAATTAGATATTTTAAATAATGATTATATCCTTTTTGGAGTTATTATTTTAATAATTTTATTATATTATTTTTTTCAAATTGCAGGAATTTACTTTTTAGGATATTTATTTAAAAAAAAACAAACATCTTATCAAATAATAATATTATTATGTAATATGGTTTTGGGCGTTATTTTATTGCCTTTTATGCCTTTTTTTATTTATAATCCCAACAAAATATTATTATATATAACTTTTGGAATATTAATAGTATGTTTAATATGGCGGATATTAAAAATAATGCATATTAATTTAATTGAAATTAAGTTTGCAGATAATTATTTATTTTTATTTTTGTATCTTTGCGGCATTGAAATTATACCAATGACAATATTGGTTAAGTTGTTTGTATTGACTGTTTAAATAATTAATCGGCAGAATTTTACATTAAAATTTTCTTTTGTAATGAATGAAAAAAAAAACACTGCTGCAAAGATCAAATCAGTGCTTATTTCACAGCCTAAACCGCCTGATGATGCCAAATCCCCTTATTTTGATCTGGCAAAAAAATATAAACTTGATATAACATTTAGAAAAGTTATCACTATAGAAGGTGTACCTGCCAGAGAATTTAGAAAATCAAAAATTAATTTTCAGGATTATTCGGCTGTCATTTTAACCAGTCGTAATTCAATAGAACATTTTTTTAGAATGTGCTCTGAAATGAGATATACGGTTCCAGAAACTTTAAAATATTTTTGCATCTCAGAATCTATTGCATTATATCTTCAAAAATATATTCAATATCGTAAAAGAAAAGTATTTTATAGCAAACAGGCTTGCCATACTATTATTGACATAATTAAAAAACATAAAAAGGAAAAATATCTTTTACCGTGTTCTGATATTAATAAAACTGAAATCCCTGATCTTCTGGATAAAAATGGTATTAATTATAAAAAAGCCATATTGTATAAAACTTTGCCCGACGACCTGTCTGATATTGACATCTACAAATATGATATGCTGGTTTTTTTCAGCCCGGCTGGTATTAAATCCCTTTTTCAAAACTTCCCTGATTTTAAACAAAATAATATTCATATAGGAGCTTTTGGACCTGCTACTGCAAAAGCAGTTCAAGATGCAGGACTTGTTTTAAACGTAAGTGCCCCAACTAAAAAAGCTCCATCTATGACAATGGCTCTGGACCAGTATATTTCTGAAATTAATAAAAAGAAATAAGCAGATATTGTTCTTGCTTTAAAAATCTATAATGCAACATAAATATACTTTCAAAAAATCAGAAAGACTTTGCAGCCGAAAAGAAATTCAATCTCTTTTTAACAATGCCAATAGCTTTTCTATATACCCTTTCAGGATATTATGGTTACCAATTAATTATAATGGTCAATATACAGCTAAAATACTTATAGCAATACCGTCCAAAAATATCAGAAAAGCCGTGACACGTAATCTTCTTAAAAGAAGAATAAAAGAATCTTATAGAAAAAATAAATATGAACTTATTGACTTTCTAATCAATAATAAAATTTCCTGTAATGTTGCATTTATTTATAATGCAAAAGATATAACAAACTACAAAGAAATTGAATCTAAAATAATTTTAATTTTGCAACGCTTGAAAAAAGAACTCGCCAGTATGAACCCATCTATACAAAATTTTGTAAATTGTAAATAAAATTATATCTATGTTCATGCGTTTTATTAATAAAATACTTTCTAAAATTTTTATTGGAATTATTCGTTTTTACCAGTATGCAATTTCTCCTTATTTAATGCCTTCTTGTAGATATACTCCAAGTTGTTCAGTTTATGGAATTGAAGCACTTAAAAAATATGGCCCATTTAAAGGTGGCTGGCTTACAATTAAAAGATTACTGTCCTGTCATCCATGGGGAGGAAGTGGCTATGATCCTGTGCCATAAACTTTTATCATTTTATTAAAAATCATTATTAGTGTGAAATGGATTTTATAAAATCATATTATAGTATATAAAAATTATTTAGTAATAAATTTTACTTTTTTAATCATCAATTAAATAAATCTTCTAATGAAAATAAAATCAAGAATTATTTATGTCTTATTAATAATATTATTTAATTCAAGCATACCTGTTTATTCACAACCTTTAACTGATAAATATTCTAACGATTTTGAATACAGTAAAAATCTTGACATTTTCATTTCACTTTTTAAAGAACTGAATCAAAGTTACGTTGATGAAATTAATCCAGGAAAATTAGTACAGGCAGGTATAGAAGCTTTATTGAGAGAACTTGATCCTTACACTAATTTTATTCCTGAATCGGAAATTGAAGATTATGAAATGATGACAACAGGACAATATGGTGGGATTGGTGCTATAATCCAACGGCGAAATGAATATGTTATTGTAGCCGAACCTTATGAAGGCTCTGCTGCTCAAAAAGCAGGAATTATTGCAGGGGATAAAATTCTTGAAATTAATGGGAAATCGGCGAAGGGAAAAACAGTTGAAGAAGTTAGTACTGCATTAAAAGGACAACCTGGCACTTCTGTCAATGTTTTGATTGAAAGAGAAGAATTAAAAGAGCCACTGCAAATAAATATTATAAGAGAAAAAATTAAAATCCCCAATATCCCTTATGCAGGCATTGTTGATAAAAATATCGCTTATATAAACCTTAACAGTTTTACTCAAAATGCGGGCGATGAAGTAAAATCGGCTTTCATTAAATTACGTGATTCAGTAAATATTAAAGGTGTAATACTTGATTTACGAGGTAATGGAGGCGGACTGCTTAACGAGGCTGTTAATATTGTTAATATTTTTGTCAAAAAAGGAGAAACTATTGTAAGTACAAAAGGACGAATTAAAGAACGTAACCAGATACATCGTACTACTTCACCGGCTGTTGATACTGAAATTCCTCTGGTAATTCTGGTCGATAGATTAAGTGCTTCTGCTTCTGAAATAGTTGCAGGTTCAATTCAAGACCTGGACAGAGGGGTTATTATTGGGCAAATGACTTATGGTAAGGGACTTGTACAAAATATTTTCCCATTATCATACAATACCAGAGTTAAAATAACCGTTGCAAAATATTATATACCAAGTGGACGCTGTATACAAAAAATTGATTATTCACATAAAAATAATGATGGAGAATCGGAAGAAATACCTGATTCACTTAGAACTGCATTTAAAACCATCGGCGGTAGAACTGTTTATGATGGCGCTGGCATAGAACCCGATATACTTTTAAAAGATTATGAATATTCTAAAATCTCGGTAAGCCTGTCTAATAAACATCTTATCTTTGATTATGCAACTAAATTTAAAAATAAATATAAAAATATTCATGATATTTCTTCCTTCGTTATTAATGATAGCATTTATAACGATTTTGTAAAATATATTTCTGATAAAGATTATGATTATGAAACAAAAAGTGAAAAAATACTGGAAGAATTTAAAAATATTGCTGAAAAAGAAAAATATTTCGACGCAATAACTGGTGAATATAATATTCTTAAACAAAAAATGATGCACGATAAAAAAGAAGACCTTGTGAAATTTAAAAATGAAATAAGCTCTTTGCTTAAACAGGAAATAGTTTCAAGATATTATTACCAGAAAGGTAGAATCATTGCTTCTATTGAAACCGATAATGAAATAAACAAAGCTGTTGAAGTTTTAAAAAACCCGTCCCTTTATAAATCCATACTTAATGGAAGTTACATAAAAACAGATAATTAAGAATTTTTATATTAAAATTATAAGTCTACTCTAAAAAATCATATATTCGCTTTAAAAATATATCGTTGTTTAAGAATATAATTTTAAAATTTTAATACGTTTGTGGTTAAAGATGATTTCCACAAAACAAAATATTATTACTGTTTTATATTTAATCGGAATAGGTGGATTGCTTATATCTTTGCCTTTTTCTAATTTTTTAATGAGTTTTTTTGAGTTCTTTATCCTTGGAACCTGGATACTGGAACTTGATTTTAAAAATAAAATAAAATCTTTTGTTACAAACA
>JAKIYJ010000059.1 GCA_022708585.1 Bacteroidota bacterium | reverse complement strand
AAACAGCACACCATTATGAGCCATAGAGATTTCACCAGGTTGTGGCACACTACCACCTCCAACAAGAGCAACATCACTGATAGTATGGTGTGGGCTGCGAAATGGACGATTAGTAATTAATGAACAATGCTTGCCTATTTTACCTGCTACCGAATGTATTTTTGTAGTCTCTAATGCTTCGTTTATCG
Source organism: Bacteroidota bacterium (assembly GCA_022708585.1). GTDB lineage: Bacteria > Bacteroidota > Bacteroidia > Bacteroidales > JAKIYJ01 > JAKIYJ01. The sequence goes on along the minus strand of JAKIYJ010000059.1, from coordinate 7,897 downwards.
TCAAAGGTGGTAATATGCCAGGCAATCTTTTAGCTACCATAGTTTTGCCGGAACCTGGAGGCCCTATCAATATAGCATTATGTCCACCAGCTGCTGCAACTTCGAGTGCTCTCTTGAGATTCTCCTGCCCCTTTACATCTGCAAAATCATTCTCGTAATTATTAACTCCTTTCATAAATTCCTGACGTATATCAGTAATAATACGATTCAATTGTTGCTCTCCATTAAAAAAATCTATAACTTCCTTAATGTTGCTAACTCCATATACTTCAATAGTATTTACAATAGAAGCTTCTTTTGCATTTTGCAAAGGTACAATCATACCTTTAAATTTTCTTTTTGAAGCTTCTATGGCTATTGGCAAAGCTCCATTTATCGGTTGTAGACCTCCATCAAGAGAAAGTTCCCCCATTATGATATAATCACCAACCTGTTCTGATTTTATTTGCCCCGATGCAGCAAGAATTCCAACAGCTATGGTTAAATCATAAGCTGACCCTTCTTTACGTATGTCGGCCGGTGCCATATTAATAACAATCTGTTTGCCTGGAATTTTATAACCATTATTTTTGAGCGCTGCTTCAATACGTTGATGACTTTCTTTTACTGCACTGTCGGGTAATCCTACCATAAAAAACTGAACCCCCATATCAATATTAACTTCTACTGTTATTGTAATAGCTTTTATACCTAGCAAAGCACAACCATAAGTTTTAATTAACATAGTATTGAAAATTTAAATTTCAATATAAAACTATGGTAGAATTAAAAAAAATAACAGAAAAAATGAGTAATTACCCTGATGAATTTATTAATACAGTTATCTTGTTGAGTAAAAAAAACTATTTTATTTCAACAAGAACAAAATTTTTAGGAACATGATCTCCTGTTTTAACATTAATTTTTTGGATTTTACCCGACGTTTGTGCAATAATATCATTATTCATTTTCATAGCTTCAAGGACCAATAATTTATCGCCGGCTTTAACCTTACTACCTGTTTTTACATAAATTTTTTTTATAATACCAGGTATAAATGATACAATTTGCTTTGGATTTTTAGGTATATAAGGCTTACGATTTAAATATTTTTTAGTAAACAAAGTATTATACTTTACTTCACCTATTTCAAGAACACTATATTTAGTTTTAGGGTTTGAATTTTCATCCATTTTATTATTTTTTAATAAATGATGGTGGTATTAATTAAAATGGTGGTATTCCATGTTTTTTGGGAAGATGACTTTCAGTTTTAGAAACAGAAATTTTTAATGCATGTATTAACATGTTTCTTGTTTGTCCCGGTTCAATAACAGCATCTATATAACCATAAGCAGCAGCCACATAAGGATTGGCAAATTTTTCCTGATATTCTTTTATCTTTAATTTACGCATTTCTTCGGGGTTTTCTGCATTTTGGATTTCATTTTTAAAAATAATTTTGGCGGCACCTTCTGGTCCCATAACAGCAATTTCAGCTGTTGGCCATGCAAAAACAAAGTCGGCTTTAAGATGATGAGAACACATTGCTATATAACCACCTCCATACGCCTTACGAAGTATAACAGTTATTTTTGGAACAGTTGCTTCTGAATAAGCATAAAGTATTTTAGCCCCGTGACGAATCACGCCAGCATGTTCTTGATCAACTCCTGGTAAATAACCTGGCAAATCAACAAAAGTAACTAAGGGAATATTAAATGCATCACAAAATCTAATAAATCTGGCCGCTTTATCAGAAGAATCAACATCAAGTACCCCGGCAAGCACTAATGGTTGATTGGCAACAAAACCGACACTTTTACCATCAATTCTGCCAAACCCAATAACAATATTAGGAGCAAATAATTCCTGTACTTCTAAAAATTCTGAATCATCTGCAACAGCTTTTATAATATCCCGAACATCATAAGGTTGTTTTGAATCAGTAGGAAAAATTGATGATATCTTGTATTCTTTTGTTTTAGGAGATTTACTGGGAAAAGACTCAGCAGTTTTCGTATTGTTCCAGGGAATATAACTTACAAGTTTCTTAATTTGTTCAAAACATTCATCCTCACTTAATGCAAAAAAATGTGCATTCCCTGATATTTCCGATTGAACCCTTGCACCGCCAAGTTCTTCCATTGAAATTTCTTCTCCCAATACGGTTTTAATAACTTCAGGACCGGTAATGAACATCTTGGAAATTTTATCAACTACAAAAACAAAATCAGTTAAAGCAGGAGAATAAACAGCTCCGCCGGCACATGGACCTAAAATAACCGATATTTGTGGAATCACCCCTGATGCTTGTGTATTGCGATAAAATATTTCACCATAACCGGCAAGAGAATTAACTCCTTCCTGAATTCTGGCTCCGCCTGAATCATTAATACCAATAATAGGTACTTTAAGTTTCATAGCCTGATCCATTATTTTAGTAATCTTTTTAGCATGCATATAACCTAAAGACCCTCCGGCTACAGTGAAATCCTGAGCATAAATACAAACTGGATACCCATTTATAGTACCAGTGCCCGTTATTACACCATCTCCAGGTAAGTATTTTTTATCCATATCAAAGTCCTTACCCGCATGCTCAACAAATAAATCATATTCATGAAAAGAATTTGGATCCAATAATGTAAGTATCCTTTCACGAGCAGTTTTTTTACCCGTGGCTTTTTGCTTTTCTATTGCTTGTGTACCACCCCCCTCTAATGCATTATGCATTCTTTTCTGAAGCTCTAAAGTTTTTTGCCTTAATGACATAATATCATCTTTAGTTAAACTTCCGTTTTTTATTAAAAAGTTTACAAAGATAATAAAAGCAATTTCATTTTTAGTCTTTTATTCAATTTTAATTGTAATCTATTAAATTACAGACTATTATTTTTTCAACAATTATTTTGGGGAATTATTATCTGCTTTAAAAATTATAAAATCATTATTTTCAAATATGGTATTAAACGATAAATTCAATTTTTTTATATCAATATAATATTATGTTTGTTTATAACAATGAATTTACAATTTTTATTAATAACATCATTTAATAAGCATTATCAAATAATTATTCATCATTACAATTTCAGCCTTTACGGCGAGATAAATAAATTAACTGGGGTTTATTGTTTCCGTTTATGAATTCGCTCCAAAAAGTATACAAATTAAATTTATCTATATTTTAATAAAAGTCAAAACGATTCAACACCCCAAAAAATTAATTATACTTGAACAAATAATAATAAATATTTTTCCCCTTACTAGTTACAAAATTTATTGAATTATCTTCATCAAAAATACCTGTGGTATAAACCTCACTGCCAGTAACAGGATAATCTATTTTAATAATACCTTTATAATTAAAAAACTGAAAATAATTATTAACTGTTGGAATTATTAATACAGGTTTTTTCTTACTTCCGGAAATAAAAATTTTATTTTTTAATTCTGGCTTTTCATCATAAGAATATATCAATTTATATGAATAATCATAAATATTTAATTTTCCTTTATCAATAAACACAAAATCATTTTTACCATTATTATCCATATCACACAAAAGAAAATTAAAATTATTCGGAGAATATTTGTAAACACTAATATTTTTCACGTGTCCATAAGTATCAATGCTGTATATTTTACCATCGGTAGCAGCAAAAAATAAATTTTTATCATCTGCATAAAAGACTGTTTTATCAGCAATTTTCATTTTACCAGCCGATGAAAATATAATTCCTCCTCTTTTGTTTAAAATATAAACTGTTCCTTTTGAAGTAGAAACTGCAAGAATATCATTACCTGCAATTTTAAAATGAGATACATTATTATTAGCAACTGCATCAAGTAATGGGATTTCCCAGCCAAATATATTTTCTCCCTTGAAATTAATATTTATTATTTTTTTATTTTTTAATGGAATTATAATACGATAGTCTTTTTTGTTATAATAATCAAAAACAGACATACCTGCTGACGCTTCTGATGGTAAATTAAGAGGATAACCTTTAAGCAACTGCCCTTTATTGTCGATAACATATAATTTTTTTTCAGAATTGAAAACATAAAAAATTTCGCCTTTCTTATTAATATCAACAGAATAAATATGACTAATAATTTTTTCAGGCAGTTGTATTTTCCATATTATTTGTCCTGTTCTATTTATAGAATAAAGAACATTATTAATATCAAATATAAGTACATTTATCGAATTATCAATATTATTTTTAAATACATACGGAATAGAAGATGCAATAGTATCAAGCATAACTTCCCACAGAGCAGGATTTTCTTCTATATAAGCCGGATTATGTTTAAGACACAGGTTGGTATAAAGCAAATTATCTTTATTATAAAACTGAATAGCAAAGGCTTCAAAATTTTTCACTGATTTTAAATTTTCATTGATCTGATTTTGTATTTTTAAATTAAAAAAATCTTTAAAAACACCAATAAATTTCCGTATGTTACAATATAAAAACATATTGGATTCATTGGTAATATTATCCGAAAAATGAGTAAAATTAGGATTTGTTTGCAATGTTTTACCTGTTTCAACATAAGCCATTATTTTTTTCAGACTTTCTACACTATTTCCAAAAATTATAAAATCTTTATACAAAACAAAATAATTATGTGATATTGACGAAAATGTTTGCCCGAAAAAAGCTGGAACTAAAGATGGCAAATCAATACATCCATATAAAAAATTTTTTTGAATCAAGGTATCTGTTTTAAAAGATTTGCAGGAGAATAATTTAGAAAGACTTTGTAAAGTTTGTCGTGCCAATATGCTATCCGAAACATTAAAAACTGCATATATATTATCATATAAATTCTTATTATCAGTAGCAGTAGATACAAGAGCATATTCCTTACCCATAATATCAACTAATGCAGTTTCTATATCAAAACCAGCAGAATCACATTTTTGTTTAATCAAATCATAATTGTTATCAATCAATTTATTATTTAGATGAAACGTTTTAAGATTAGGATAAAAAGACAAAAAATTGTTAATGCCAAAATAAAGCATCATCGAAGTATTGTATGGAATAAAGGAAGTTATCTTAATCTGTGAAGTTTTTTGATTATTAAAAAGACCGGCAAACATTAAACTGTCAGGAGCCACTGTAAAACCATTAAAAATAAGGGAATTTGCTTTCACATTTATATCAAGAGCAGACCATCCAGCAAAGTTTTGAACCGCTGATAAATATTTATAATATTTTTCATTTACATAATTTTTACAAACATTCACAAAACTGCTACTATTAATAAAAAGGTTTGCATCTACTTTTTTACCAACAGAATTATAAATTTTTTTAAAAGTTTTATCATTAATTAATGATGAATCATAATTATCAAGTTGAAATATTGATTTTACAACTAAAGATGAATCAAGACTTGAAGTGAAAACACCTTTATGCACAGTCCAAAATAGCTTTTGCTTATTATGTTGAAATGTTAGACTATATATGTCAGCTTTATCAGAAATCACATTTCTGTGATGTTTAATTGAACCAGTAAGTATACTCAAAAAATTTTTAATATTTTTTTCCTGTTTATTATCGAACAAAGATATGAGGAACAATAAATTATTCCCTTTTTTATCATCATTATATCCAACAATTAATAAGGGTTTTTCAGAAATAATTTTTTTAATATTATTATCTGCAATAATTGATGAATAAAAAAATCCTATATTATAAATTTTTCTGCTATTTTTAAAACCGAAGATTGCTTTACAAATATTATCTTCTTTAAGAATACTGGTAAATAAATTCATTGTATTATTACAATGCAAAATTAAAGCGGGTTCGGGTGGGATAGCATTTATAACTGGTGAAAGAGGTTGACGTATATTAGTATAATAATATATACCACAAATCACTACTGCAACAGCACATACAGTAAATAAAACATATATCCTGTTTTCAGTAGATATATTCCATTGTTTGAATATTTTTATTAATTTATTTATGAAACTTTTCAAGTTGCTCAATGAAATCACAAATTAATAATAAACTTGATTGTCTTGATTTATTATAAGATTATTTGTATTTTTTAGATATTAAACAAAATATTTATTTAAATAAAACGATGAAAATATTAAAATTTATGCTGTAAAATAATGAATTTTAAACATATTAAATAATTAATTTAATATTAATAAAGTTAATTACTGAAATATAATGTTTAATCTAAAAATTTTATTTATATATTATCAATTTGTTATTTTTAAAGTAGTTGCCATTTATTTTTAAATAATACATACCTGCAGACAATGAACTTAAATTTACGATATTATTTTTGTTTCCTGCCACAAACAATTCCAAAACTTTTTGTCCATAAACGTCAAATATTTCCAATAAAGAATTATCAGAGATTTTAATTGTAATGTTGTCTTTTGCGGGATTTGGATAAATAATAAATTTTTCATTATTTAAATTATCTTCAATTTCAAGACATTGGTCAACAACAAAATTTATGCTGTCAACATTATAACACCCTGTTGTCACATCGGTATAACTATACAGGATAGTATTCACACCTGTATTGGCTAATGAAGGGTCAAACTTATTAGAATTAATACCTGGTCCTGTAAATATTCCACCCGATGGATTTCCCGACAGGATAACTGGAGAATTATACATACAATAAAATGTATCTACTGTAGCTATTGTTACTACTGGTAAAGCAATAATATTAATTGTATTAAATGCACTATTGCTGCATTGATTGGCATCCTGATACGTGTATGTTATAGTTACAGGTGTCCCAGAAGAGCCTGACATTGAAGCATTAAAATTAGTACCACTAACGCCAGGTCCTGAAAACACCCCACCAGGAGGCGAAACTACAGCATCTGTTGAAAAATCATAAGTTGTAGCATTTGCACATTGTGGGATCAAATTCCCTGTAAAAGAAACAACAGGTGCTGTATTTACTACTATACTGTTAGTTGCACTAGCAGTACAAGCTCCATTTACAACAGTATACGTTATAGTATGCGGACTTCCTGCCACTCCTGCAACACTTGCATTAAAATTTGTACCACTAACTCCAGTTCCTGAAAATGTTCCACCAGAAGGAGTCACATAAGTAGTTAAATCCAATGTTGTTGATGTTTCACATTGCACTGGAATATTACTAAACGTTATAGCTGGAACAGCATCTACTATTATAGCATTAGTCGCTGTTGCTGTACAAGTTCCATTTGAAACAGAATAAGTTATAATATGTGGACTTCCCGATGCTCCTGCTACACTTGCATTAAAATTTGTACCATTAACTCCAGCGCCCGAAAATGTTCCGCCAGAAGGAGTTACATAAGTACTTAAATCCAATGTTGTTGATGTTTCACATTGGGCTGGAATATTACCACTAAAAGTTACCAGTGGACCAACTGCAACTATAATACTATTAGTTGCTGTAACTGTACAGGCTCCATTTGTAACCGTATAAGTTATAGTATGAGGACTGCCTGTTATTCCCGCTGCACTTGCATTAAAATTTGTACCATTAACTCCGGTGCCTGAAAATGTTCCACCAATAGGAGTTACATAAGAATTTAAGTTTAATGTTGTTGATGTTTCACATTGGGCTGGAATATTGCTAAATGTTACCGTTGGCATTGAATTCACTACTATGCTGTTTGTTGCAGTTACAGTACAAATTCCACTGGTAACAATATAAGTTATAGTATGAGGGCTTCCTGAGGCTCCTGCTATACTTGCATTAAAATTAATACCATTAACACCAGTTCCTGAAAATGTTCCACCAGATAAAGATACATAAGTACTTAAATCCAAGGTTGTTGATGTTTCGCATTGTGCCGGTATATTGCTAAATGTTACTGTTGGCGGTGCAATTACTGTAATGCTGTTTGTAGCAATAGAAGTACAGGCTC
>JAKIYJ010000058.1 GCA_022708585.1 Bacteroidota bacterium | reverse complement strand
AACAAATTTGAATTTTTTTATTATAATTCTCGGTTTGTTGATCATTTAATGATTGAAAAAAATCCTTTTTATTGTTAAAAAAATTATTTACTAATGCATTAAATCTTCCCCATATCTCATCATTCAGTTGTTTGGGAGCCCTGCCAATAGTTCCCCACAAGTGCATCATCTTGGTTATTTCATTTGTTGCCTTTTGATAATCATTAATATTTTTTAATTCTTGAGATAGTAATTCTTCAGTTTTTTCACAAATAGCTAATTTGGCTTCATAATTTTTTTGTTGCTGTTCGTTGATTTTTGAATAATATTCGCGTCTACGTTCATTAATCTTGTCAGTTGCTGTTTTAAATCTTTCCCAGATGTCTTCCGCTCTATCAGATGGAACAGGACCTATTTCTTTCCATTCTTCATGATATTTTTGCAATAATTTGAACGATTTAGTAATAGATTGTTCTATTAGAAGAGCTTCTGCTTTTTCACAAAGGCTGATTTTAGATTCCAGGTTTTTACGTAAGTCATAATCTCTTAATTCTCTATTAATTTTGACCTTTTCATAAAAACTTTCAACATAAAGATGATAAGTTTGCCATAAATTATTAGCTTCGCTGCGAGGTACAGCTCCTATTTCATTCCATTTAATACGAATATTGTTAAATTCATCATAAGTCTTTTTAAGAGGTTCATTAGAATTTATGAGATCTTTTAAATCATCCAGCATTTTAAGTTTAAGCTCAAAATTTTCCCTTTGTTGCCTTTCAACTTCTTCAAGATATTTCTGTCTTTTTTCTTTATAAATAAGAGATGCTTGTTTAAACTTGTCTTCTATTGAATTATGATAATCAAAATCCTTTTCCTCTCCACCATTCTTGATAAACTCATTTAAAGCTTGTACACGCGCATCCTTAAAATGAGCGCTAAGAATTATTTTAATAGTAGATATAAGGGTTTTATTACTTGCATCATAATCTTTTGAAATATAATCTTCATAAATACCAAGTAATTCTTCGGTAGATTTTTGTTGCAATTCCCCATCACTGTACACTCTCTCCTCGGTCTTGTTATCTTTTTTAACCGACTTCGTAATTTCATCCTCAATATCTTCTTCAACTTCTGCTAAATCATCGTCTTCTTCATTAAAAGCATCCTGCTGGGTTTTGAGCTCAAAAATTAATTCAGCATTTTGTTCCGTTTCATATTCATTTTGATTTTTACTGCCAGAAGATAAAGTCTTTGAATCATCTATTGATGTTTCATTCTCATCTAAAATAAATTCATCTTTATGTGAAGATAATTTATTTGTAGGTGTTTTTTCTGAATTTTTACTTTTTAGATCTAATGCTTTATCAACATCATCAATGTTCATTTCATTTACCCGATTTTTTTGTTCATCTTTATTCATAACAAAAAGGTTTAAACCCGGATTTCCGCAAATTTGCAGAGCGGACAATTAAATTGTTTTTTAATTTTAAGCAAAATTATTAATTTTTTTAACATAAAAAAACAATTCAACTTTTTAACTAAATTCCTTTTGCTTATTATTAATATAATAAAAAACGAGCCCACTCCGAAAAGTCTATAAATTAAATCCTCATTAAATTTATCTATTAAATTGGTTAATTTATTTTATTAAAAAAATAATTCAAAATAAAAATGAGTTTTCGGAGTATCTCTATATCGTCCTGAAATAAGTTTAGTTTTTTTGTGTAAACCTGTTTTAGGATGATATATGCTCAGGAGTTATTATGTCTATATCAATAGATAATCTTCTGTTGCTCCCAGTAAGCAGCATTAAGGATGTTCCTCCTTTAAAAATAAATTCTAATCCTGATCCGCTTAATCCTTCTAACAAAGCAAAAGCCCTGCAGACTTTTTCAATTAGTGTTTTGTCAGCATTTCTATTTTTGAGAGAAACGTCATTTATCCAATCTTTACTAAATGTTTCCTTATGTATCATAATTCAAATTATAGGCAACAAATATTATTTTGCTGTCAGATTATTTGAGAGTAAAAATTTTAATATTGAGCCCACTCCGAAAAGTCTATAAATTAAATCCTCATTAAATTTATCTGTATTTTTTATTAATTTATCTATGATTTTTTTTATTTTATCAAAATAATTGTGCCCTTTTCTCATCACACCAATAACTTTATGAACTTTACAAACTTTATGAACTTTACAAACTTTATGAACTCTATAACTTTATGAACTTTACAAACTTTATGAACTTAATGTATTATGCATAATTACAACAATTTTTTAGAATAAAGCCAAAAATTTTAAATTGTTATATTTAAAAGGTAAACTTTATGAAAATTAAAAAAATTGAGATTTTTGTTTTTAATATATTTTATAATAATTTTGTCAGCAAACTTATTGTGAATACTAAAAATTAAAAATATGGATAAATTACTTTTATTGGGAGATGAATCTATTGCACAGGCTGCAATTGATGCAGGTATTAGTGGAGTTTATGCTTATCCTGGAACTCCATCAACCGAAATAATGGAATATATTCAAAATTCAAAGGAAGCAGAAGAATTGAATATTTTCAGAAATTGGGCATCTAATGAAAAAACTGCTATGGAAGCTGCAATAGGTATGTCATATACTGGAAAAAGAACTATATGTTGTATGAAACATGTGGGACTTAATGTAGCTGCTGACCCTTTTATAAATTCAGCTTTTACAGGTGCTAATGGAGGTTTAATTGTTGTAACTGCCGATGATCCTTCAATGCATTCAAGTCAGAACGAACAGGACTCTCGTTTTTATGGTAAGTTTGCTATGCTCCCTGTTTTTGAACCTTCCAATCAACAGGAGGCTTACGATATGGTCTTTAGTGCCTTCGAAATTTCTGAAAAATATAAGATACCTGTATTGTTGAGAATAACTACCCGTCTTGCTCATTCTCGTTCCGCCATAGTTAGAAGAAAAAAATTACCACAAAAAGATTTAAAATTACCCGATGACCTGAAACAATTTGTACTTCTGCCTGCTATTGCCAGAAAAAAATTTAAAGCTTTGCTTTCTACTTCTAAAAATTTCTTTGTTGAAGCCGAAAATTCTCCTTTTAATCAGTATTTTGATGCTACTGATAAAAGCAAGGGGATTATTGCCTGTGGACTTGCATATAACTATTTGATGGAAAACTATCCCGACAGAAAACTGCCTAATCCTGTCCTTAAAATTTCTCAATATCCATTGCCCCGTAGTCTTGTTGAAAAAATTTACAATGAATGTAATGAAATTCTTGTACTGGAAGAGGGATATCCAATTGTTGAAGAATTATTAAAGGGAATTGTTTCAAAAAATAAAACGGTGTATGGTCGTTTAGATGGTACATTGCCTCGAGACGGGGAACTTAATCCGCGTTCAGTGTCTATAGCATTGGGGTTACCACAAAATAAAGTGAGAGAAGTGCCTTCAATCGTTGTACCTCGGCCACCTTCTCTATGCCCTAGTTGTCCTCATATTGATTTATTCCTTGCTCTTAATGATGCTCTTAAATCTTATACACCAGGCCGTGTCTTCTCAGATATAGGTTGTTATACTCTTGGAGCTTTACCTCCATATAATGCTATAAACTCTTGCGTTGATATGGGGGCAAGCCTTACAATGGCTAAAGGAGCTGCTGATGCAGGTCTCTTCCCTTCTGTAACAGTTATTGGAGATTCAACTTTTACTCATTCAGGTATTACAGGATTGTTAGATGCTGTTAACGATAAATCTTCTATTACTGTTATAATTCTCGATAATATAACTACTGCTATGACGGGTGGACAGCCCTCGGCTGGAACTGGTAAACTGGAAAATATTTGTGAGGGAATCGGTGTTGAAAAAGAACATATAAAAATTATTAAACCATTGAAAAAAAATCACGAGGAAAATGTAAAGGTTATTAAAGAAGAACTGGAATATAAAGGCGTTTCAATTATAATATCAAGAAGAGAATGTGTTGTTAGCCTTAATAAACGTATGAGTGAAAAATTTAAAAAAAATTAATAATATGAAAAAAGACATTATATTAGCCGGTGTGGGCGGACAAGGGATATTATCAATAGCAGCCATTATTGGATACGCGGCTGTTGAAACGGGACTCTTTTTAAAACAAGCAGAAGTTCATGGTATGAGCCAAAGGGGAGGAGAAGTACAGTCTCATTTGCGATTATCATCATCTCCTATTGCATCTGACCTTATCCCAGAAGGTAAAGCCAACCTTATTATTTCAATTGAACCTATGGAAGCACTTCGTTATCTGCCAATGCTTGCTCCTGATGGCTGGCTTATAACTAATACTGAACCTTTTATAAATATCCCTAATTATCCTGAAATAGATAAATTAATGGATGAAATAAACAATCTACCATATCATATTGCACTTAATGCTGATAAAATTGCAAAAGAACTTAATGCGACAAAATCTGTAAACATGGTTGTACTTGGCGCAGCTTCTCCTTTTTTAGATATTAATTATGAAAAAATGGAAAATGCAATTAGAACAATATTCAAACGAAAAGGGAACGAAATTGTTGATATCAATATTGCTGCTATGAAAGCAGGAAGAAACTATACAGAATCTGTAATCAAAAAGTAATTTTATTTTTTAGTCCACTCCGAAAAATCTATAAATTAAATTCTCATTGAATTTATCTGTATTTTTAATTAACTTGTCTATGAAATTAATTAATTTATTTTATCAAAAAAATAATTAAAAATAAAAATGATTTTTCTGAGTAGTCTACTTTTTGATTTCTTAAATTATGAATCTGTTTTATATGGATAACTATATTTGATTTTAATAAAAATTATTATGCCATTACGATACAAGATAATATGGATGACGCTATTTGCTGTTGCAATGGGGTTCCTTGAAAGTGCAGTTGTCATTTATATGCGTGAACTATTATATCCTGATGGATTTGCATTTCCTTTATCCTTAATTCCCGGACATCTTGTCCTTACTGAGCTTTTACGTGAAGTCGCTACTATTTTAATGTTATTATCTATTGCTGTTATTGCCGGGCAAACTTTTTTAGAACGTTTTGCTTGGTTTATTTATATCTTTGGAGTATGGGACATATTTTATTATATTTTCTTAAAAGTTATGATAAACTGGCCTGCCTCATTGTTAACCTGGGATTTGTTATTCCTAATTCCAACTACCTGGACAGGACCAGTTGTAGCCCCTGTAATTGTATCTATTTTAATGATTATAATGGCTATCTGTATTATTAAACGTAATAAAGAAAATCCTCATTATAAAATTTCCAGACTCTCATGGATACTGACAATATGTGGTTCAATTATAATTTTTACAGCATTTATATACGATTATTCATCTTTTATTTTAAATAATTTCTCATTTATAGAATTATTATCTTTGCCTTCTCAAACTTTATATGATTTAAGTTTAAAATACATACCTCTTAATTTTCCCTGGGTATTGTTAGTGGCAGGCAGTACCTTAATTATCATAGCTATAATTAAAATTATAAAACATGAACACACCCCGAAAAATCTATAAATCAAATCTTATTAAATTTATCTATATTTTTAATTAATTTATCTATGAAATTTTTATTTTTTAATAATTAAAATAAAAATGATTTTTCGGAACAGACTAAATTAATAATTGTAAGCCTTATAAATTTTATTTGAAGCAAATGTTAGAATACAAAAACAATTATTTAAAGTTATGAGTTGTAGAGTAGAATTGTGAAATCGAATAAATAATGTCTGAATAAGAGAAATATCTATTTTAATAAAAAGTTTGGATGCAATACTTAAAATTATAACTTTGCAAAAAATCATAATTTATTAAATTTAATTAATAAAAAGGAGTTTTTATGTCAAACAAAAGAAAAAACGTGATAATCATCGGTGCTGCCGGTAGAGATTTTCACAATTTTAACACCTATTTCAGGGATAATGAAGAATTTAATGTGGCTGCATTTACTGCTGCTCAGATTCCTAACATTGATGGCAGAAAATATCCTGCTGAACTTGCGGGAAAACTTTATCCTGATGGAATCCCTATTTATCCGCAGGAAGAACTTCCAAAACTCATCAAAGATATGGATATTGATACCTGTATATTTGCATATAGTGATGTGCCTTATCACTATGTTATGGGATTAAGTGCAATTGTAAATCAGGCAGGGGCTAATTTCTCTCTATTAGGTCCTAAAAAAACTCAAATTAAAAGTACAAAACCTGTTATTGCTGTCGGTGCAGTACGCACTGGTTGTGGTAAAAGTCAAACTTCAAGACGTATAATCGAAGTATTGATGAATATGGGGCTTAAAGTTGTTGCTGTTCGTCATCCTATGCCTTATGGAAATCTTGTGTCTCAAAAAGTACAACGTTTTGCCAGCATTGAAGACCTTAAAAAACATAAATGTACAATTGAAGAAATGGAAGAGTATGAACCACATATTGTTCGTGGCAATGTTATTTATTCAGGAGTTGACTATGAAGCTATATTAAGAGAAGCTGAAAAGGAAACTGATGTCATCTTATGGGATGGAGGTAATAATGATTATTCATTTTATAAACCAGACTTGATGGTAACAGTTGTTGATCCTCATCGTGCAGGACATGAACTGAAATATTATCCCGGCGAAACCACACTCCGCCTCGCTGATGTCGTTGTAATTAATAAAATCGATACGGCTTCCCCCGAAAATATACAACTTGTTAGAAACAATATTAATAAAGTAAATCCTGATGCAATCGTTATTGATGGCGCATCTCCAATAATGGTAAATGATCCCAATTTGATTAAAGGCAAAAGAGTCCTCGTAATAGAAGATGGACCTACTTTAACTCATGGTGAAATGAAATTAGGCGCAGGAATTGTTGCTGCACAACGCTTTGGCGCTAAAGAACTTGTTGACCCCCGCCCTTATGTTGTTGGTAAACTTGCTGAAACTTTCAAAATATATCCTAATATTGGTACCTTGTTGCCAGCTATGGGCTATGGAGAAGAACAAATTTCTGACCTTGAAAAAACTATCAATAATACAGTTTGTGATACTGTTATTGTTGCTACTCCAATAGATTTGACCAGAATTATAAAAATTAATAAACCTTATGTTAAGGTTGATTACGAATTACAGGAAATTGGCAAACCTGACTTTAATGATATATTGGGTGAGTTCGTTAAAAAACATGAACTTGTAAAAAAACATTGTTCTTGTTGTTAAATGATAAAGTATATATCGTTTAGTAAAAAATATATAAATGAAAAATAATTTATTAACTGTTTTTATCGCAACTTTAATTATTGTTGGCAGTTCGTGCAATCAGTTAAAAGAAGTGACTACATTATCAAAATGCCAGTTCAAACTGGCGTCTATTCAAGAAATTCAACTTGCTGGTGTAAATATTCAGAATTTGACAGATTTCTCTCAACTAAACTTACAAAATGCAGCAAAAATTACTGCTGCTGTGGCTGATGGCAGGCTACCTTTAAGTTTTACATTAAATGTTGATGTTAAAAATCCTAATATTACTAAAGCTTCTCTTAATTCTCTTGATTGGATACTCATTATCGATGATATCGAAATGTTAAATGGAACTGTTAATCAAAAATTTGAAGTAGCACCTTCTGGTGGTATAACTACTGTACCTGTTAAAATGGAAATGGACCTTAAACAAATTCTAAAAGGTAAATCAGGAGAGGCATTACTTAATTTTGGATTTAATCTTGTTGGGGCTGGAAATAAACCCACAAGAATAACATTAAAAGCAAAACCTTCTATAATGATTGGCGGAAGAGCAATTCAATATCCAGGATATATTAATATCAGGAATGAATTTACTTCTTAACTCAATTATTTTTTAAATTGTTTGTTTATTTATATATTTTGATTGAAAATATATAAAGTTTTATATAATGTTTTGTTATATAAAAATAACAAATATATATTTATTCATATAGTAATGATTTTGTATTATGTGAATTAGTATAATAACACAAGCACTTAATTACCTAACTTTAATCCTTTTTTTATACACTACAAAAATTTTTATCAATAGCCTTCATAATT
This sequence comes from Bacteroidota bacterium, assembly GCA_022708585.1. GTDB lineage: Bacteria > Bacteroidota > Bacteroidia > Bacteroidales > JAKIYJ01 > JAKIYJ01. Next base: position 64 of record JAKIYJ010000058.1, on the reverse strand, counting down.
TTTTCCTGTGATTTTTTTAGTGTTACTACTTTTTGCCATTTAAAATTAGTTTTGGAATCTTCCA
>JAKIYJ010000057.1 GCA_022708585.1 Bacteroidota bacterium | reverse complement strand
CCGCCACAAGGATGGATATTCTATTATAACGGTTGCTGCAGAAACCCCTGTACCAATATTACAAATGCCCCTACACTTGATTGGTTTTTAAGAGCCATAATGTATCCATATAATAACCAGCCGGCTAATCCCTGTTTTGACAGTAGCCCAAAATTTGCAGAAGTGCCTTCTACTGTTATTTGTACTGGCTATCCATTTTCATATAACCATAATGCATGGGATTCAGAATTGGATTCATTGACATTTGATTGGGCGCCTCCTTTGATAACAGTTAATCAACCTGTGGTTTCATACGCTCCTGGCTATAATTACATGTCTCCATTGCCTGGTCCAATGCATAATCCCAATAACATTGCTGCAAATGTTAATCACAATACAGGCGAAATATCATTTACTTCATATACTCAAGGGGCTTTTGTAACTGTAATAAAAGTTACTGCATATAAATGTGGAATTAAAGTGGCAGAAATATTTAGAGAAATGCAAATAGTATTATTAGCTTGTGGTAATAACGGACCACCTTCTGTTACTGCCCCATTTATTGATCCTAATACTGGCTTATATACATCTTATGTTGATACAGTATGGGCAGGAGACCAAATTAATTTTTCAATGAGTGCTACTGATTTTGATTTATTACCGGATAATTCTCAACAAACAATCACTTTATTTGCTTCGGGTTCACAATTTGGTGCAGGATATACAAATGCCACAACAGGTTGTCTTAATCCACCCTGTGCTACCTTGTCTCCACCACCTCCCGTGTCTAATATCAGTAATGTTAGTACAAATTTTTCATGGCAAACTACCTGTGCCCATATTAATACTGTAACAGGATGTGGAGTTACCTCCAATGTCTATAACTTTATTATTAAAGTTTATGATGATTTCTGCCCCGCTCCTGCCATATCATGGAAAACAATAACTGTTGTAGTAATGACCCCTCCAATATTAAAAGCACCCGAAATTCATTGTTTAAGTGTTGATGTAAATGGAAACGTTACTCTAAATTGGGTACCACCTGATACTGGCAATAAATCAACTTTTAACAGTTACCATATTTATTATTCCAATAATTTTTCTGGTCCCTTCACTGTCATTGACAGTATTTTTAATTATAATACAACAACTTACACCCATATTGGGGCTAATGCAAATAATCACCCGTGTTATTATTACATTTGCACTCGTTCGGGCTGTGGCGGATCCATATATTCATCTCCTGGTCAAACTGCAAGCACCATTTTTTTAAATGTAAACAATACTGTTTCAGGTGTCGCCATTCTATCATGGAACCCTGTTTATAACCCTTTATTACCCTCTTCTTCTGATGTTTATCTTATTTATAGGGAATATCCCCCTGGAAATTGGACATTGATAGGTTCTTCAAATTCTCTCAATTATCAGAATACAATTACTATTTGCAACTCATTCGTTAATTATAAAATAGAAATTTATGATTCTGTCGGCTGTGTATCTACATCAAATATAAAAGGAGATGTTTTTCAGGATATTACTCCTCCAAATGTTCCTGTCCTTGATTCTGTCAGTGTTTCACTAAATACAGGGCAAAGTATTCTGGGATGGGAAGCCAGTTCTTATAACGATACTCAGGGTTATATTATTTACCAATTATTTTCGGGTATCTGGATACCTGTTGATACAGTATGGGGATTGAATAATACTTTTTATACTAATACCAATTCTACTCCTGCTTCTGGATCAGAAGCATACCGTGTAGCCGCATTTGACAGCTGTTTTAATACAAGCCCTCTGAGCCCAGATCAAAAAACAATACATCTTCATATTATTTTTGACCCCTGCCAGGGTAGTATAACACTTAACTGGACTCCATATATCAATTCATATATTGTTTTAGGAGGTTATAAGATATGGGTACAAGAAAATAATGGCGTTGTAACTTTGCTTGATTCAGTAAATTCGTCAATAACAAATTATACCCATAATGCATTAACTCCTCACTCTCAATATTGTTACTACATTCAGGCTTATGATGACATATCAGGTGGAAGGTTATTCTCCTCGTCATCAAACAAAGAATGTGTTTTAGCTGCTATACCCAAACAACCGGAATATATATATTTCAAAGTTGCAAGTGTTGAACAAAGCAACCCGGCTGGAAATGGACGCATACGGCTCGAATGTTTAACCGATACTTCGGCTTATGCAAGCGAATATATTTTTGAAAGAACATCTTCTTTAAGTGATAATTTTGTTAAAATAGGCAAATTATCCCCTTCAAAGAATCCTTTTAGAAAATTTTACGACAATACTGCTAAAATTAATGACCAAAGTTATTATTATAGAGTTAAAGTTGCAGATAGCTGTGGCAATATTGTTTTAATATCCGACACTTCTCGTACCATTTACCTGCAAGTACAAAACAATGATGATTTTACCAATACATTAAGCTGGAATGATTACGAAGGCTGGGATGCTCCAATTATCGGTTATAATATTTATAAAACAGTAAATGATGTGCCTGAACTTTCATTTGTTAATGTTCCTTTTGGTATTAATACTTATATAGATGATGTATCTAACTATATTTCTGATGGTGGAAAATTTGGATACGTTGTTGTTGCAATTAAAGATTCTATAAATATTTTTGGCTCTACTGATACCAGTTTTTCCAATATGGCTCTTGCTTTACAAGATTCTAAATTATTTGTTCCCAACGCTTTTTGTCCAACAGGTTATAATACTTTGTTTAAACCATTGGGAGTATTTATTGAACCTGTTGATTATACAATGAATATATACAACAGATGGGGACAGTTGATATTCACATCGGAAGATATAAACAAAGGATGGAATGGAAAATATAAAGGAGACCCCTGCCCTTCTGGTGTTTATATTTATAATATAAAATTTAAAAATGCAAATGGTAAGTTTTTTGAAAAATACGGTACGGTTACATTAATAAGGTGATGTACAGTGATTATTATAAAATTGGGATAGTAATAAAAATGTCATTTTTTGCCAACAATAAGCCTGTAACCACTGCCATGTATATTTTCAATTTCAATATTTTCATCTTCTTTTAGATATTTCCTTAGTTTTGTGATAAATACATCCATACTGCGAGTAGCAAAATAGTTATTATCTCCCCATACAATTTTCAGAGCTTTTTCACGAGCTAAAACTTCATTTTTATGCTCACATAATAGTTGTAACAAGGCGGATTCCTTGGGAGAGAGTTTTTGCTCCTTGCCATTAAAAATTATTCTTCTTGAAACAGGATTAAATTCGTATCTGCCAAGCATTATTATATCAGTTTTTTTAACAAGATTACCACTTCTTCTTATTGCTGCTTTTACTTTATAAAGAAACACATCGGTATCAAAAGGTTTTACAATATAATCATCAGCTCCCAAACCAAATCCTTTTATAATATCTTCTTTCATACAACGTGCAGTTATAAAGAAAAGATGAATATCATTCTCTATTTTTCTTATCTCTGATGCCAGTGTAAAACCATCAATCCCCGGCAACATAACATCAATAATACATAAATCGTAAATACCGTATTTGAATTTTTCCCATGCTTCATTGCCGTTTGTTATCCATTCAACTGTAAAATCATTCATTTCAAGATATGATTTCATCACAGCACCAAAATTATAATCGTCTTCTACAAAGAAAATATTTCCTGACATAATTAAATATTTTATTTACATAAAGGCAATATTACTGTAAATATGCTTCCGACTCCCGGCTTACTTTTAACTTCAATTCTACCATTAAAAGATTCAGCAATCGCTTTTGAATAAGCCAATCCAAGTCCAAAACCCTTTACGTTATGAATATATCCTGTATGTTCTCTAAAAAATTTTTCAAATATATATTTTTGAGCATCTCGACTAATTCCTATTCCTTTATCACTGACTGATATAAATACCTCATCTTTTTCAACAGTAGTATTGATAGTAATTTCAGGAGGACCCTGACTATATTTTATAGCATTATCAATTAAATTAGAAATAAGATTACAGAAATGAGTTTCATCAATTTTTACCTGTATATTTTCATCATCCTGGGTTATAATAAGAGATCCATTACGTTCAAATATATGCAGACTGAAACCGTCTGCTATTTTTTTTATTAATGGGAAAATATAGCAGGGAGTAAGAGTCAATTTTAGTTCTTTTTTATCAAGAATAGACATTTGCAAAATATTTTCTACCTGCATATTCATACGTTTATTTTCTTCTTTGATTATTGCCGTATAGTATTTAATTTGATTAATATCACTAATAATTTTATTATTCTCTATAGCATCGGTAGCAAGCGAAATTGTTGCAATAGGGGTTTTGAACTCGTGTGTCATATTATTAATAAAATCTGACTTTATCTCCGACAGTTTTTTTTGTTGAATTAATGCCTTTATTGATATTAAAATAACAATAGTTAATATTATGATAAAAATTAAAGTACCAATTATTATAAACAGCATAGATTTGAATACAGTTCCCTTTTGTTTTTCAAAATATACAACAAGAGTTTCAGAAGCAGGAATCACTGAATTAGGAAAAAGTACAGTACGGTAACTGTCTTCATTAGTTATAAATCCATAAGATGAAAATTCCGGTTTTTCAACACCAGCTGAAATAACAGCATATTTAAAAGGATAATCAATATTATTTTTATAAAAAGCATTTTTTATAAGTGAATCGAGTAATGGATAAAGAGTTTTTCGAAAGTCGGATATTTTTTCGGATTCAAGTTCCCAATAAAGTTGAGATATAATATGATTTAACTCTTTTTTCCTTTTTAAAATACGCTCAAGATAAAAAGGGTCGTTTGCTATGTCATTTACCATTTGATGTTGACGCGATGTTAACAGGGTATCCTGGGTATCATTAGTGTCGGATAATAAGATATTATGAGCAACAGTGAGAGTTTCAAAATTTTCAATTTCTTTAACTACTTGTGAGAGTGCTTTGTTGACTTTTTCATCAAATTTTTCTTTTTTAATTTTATATATCTCTATCAACCATATAACTTGCATCGAAATTATTCCACACAGTGAGAAAAGCATCAGAAAAATTAATATCTTTATATTAAATCTGTTGCTATTCATTGCATTATATTTTTATTAAGATATACGTTTAATAATGCAAAATAACAAAATTAAAATAAAAGGCTCTATTCAAAATAAATGTTGTCCAAAAATTTTGTTTCCTCATACATATTCAAATAAATGATTAATAACAAATCATTAATTCTAAGATTAAATTTCAACTTTAAAATCAGTATTTTGCTGTTATGCACAAATAATAAAAACGTCCTCGTTACAAACGAGATATTAACACGTCCTCGTTACAAACGAGGACGAGAGACGGGGCAGATTTAAAATTATAATGCTAATTTTGTCTTCTTACAGATTCATTATGAATAATTGAAAATATAGATTTGATAACATCTTCTTTAATTCCAAGTTTTTGAGTTTTTTTAACCCGATCTTCTATCATTTTTTCCCATCTTTCAGGTTGGACAATATTTTGCGAATTTATTTTCTTCAATTCTCCTATTTCATCTGTTATCTTAAATCTGGTTGAAAGAATTTTCAATAATTTATAATCAAGTTTATCAACTTTTTTACGTTTCTTTTCGAGTTTAGATATTTTTTTTAAAACAGACATTACTATTGAAATTTACAAAAATTTACATCATACCGAGTTCCAGTTTAGCTTCTTCTGACATCATATCGGGGTTCCATGGCGGGTCAAAAACAAGTTCGACATTTACTTTTTTAACATCATCAATTTTCTCTATGGCATCACGTACTTTATCTGGCAATGTTTCAGCAACAGGGCAATTAGGGCTGGTAAGCGTCATTTGAATATTAACAACGCCATCATTCAAAATCTCAATTTTATAAATCAGCCCAATATCATAAATATTTACAGGGATTTCAGGGTCATAAACATTCTTTAAAGCTTCAATTATAAAATTTTCAAGAAAAATATTTTTATATTTTTTTTCAGTGCTATCCATTGTTATTGTTATTTTGTTGAATTTTTGTTTTAAAAACAAGTGCATAAAGTTTTATCTGTTTAAGCATAGAAGCAAGTCCGTTAGATCTGGTTGGCGATAGATGTTCTTTTAGACCGATTTCGTTAATAAAATTTTCGTTTGCAGCAAGTATATCATCAGGACTCTCGCCAGAATAAAGCCAAACAAGCAAACTGATAATTCCTTTTGTTATTTCTGAATCACTGTCGGCTTCCATAATCATTTTGTTATTTTCATCAAGAAAAGCATGGAGCCAAACCCTTGATTGACAACCTGAAATTAAATATTTGTCATTACGGTAATTCTCATCATATTTAATTAATTTTCTGCCAAGATCGATTAAATGCGCGTATTTATCTGCCCAATCATCATATTGAGCAAATTCTGCAATGAGTTGTTTTTCTTTTTCCGGGATTGACATATCTTTTATTATTAAGATAACATTTGTTTAACTTTATCGATAGCAAACATTAATATATCTATTTCTTCCAGAGTATTATAAAAAGCAAATGATATTCTAACAGTTCCCGGAAGATTATAATAATCCATAACAGGTTGAGTGCAGTGATGCCCTGTTCTAACAGCAATGCCGTAATGATCAAGTATTACACCGACATCATAATGATGCATCTTATTTATTACAAATGAAATTATTGAAGTTTTTAAAGAAGGAGTACCAATAATTTTAATATCATCGTGCTGCAAAAGTTTTTCTGTTGCTGTTTTAAGCAGAATATTTTCCTGTTTAGCAATATTATCATATCCAATATTCAGAACATATTTTAAAGCTTCATTAAGTGCAATAACGCCACCTGCATTAGGAGTACCTGCTTCGAATTTGAATGGCAATTCATTATAAATAGTTTTATCAAAAGTAACGTTTTTAATCATTTCGCCACCGCCTTGATAAGGGGGCATTTCTTCAAGCCATTTTTCTTTGGCATACAAAACTCCAACGCCCATCGGTGCATATATTTTATGTCCCGAAAAACAATAAAAATCACAATCAAGTTCTTTTACATTAACAGGAATATGAGGAATAGCCTGAGCACCATCAATCAAAACAGGAATATTGTATGAATGAGCAATTTTGATAATTTTCTTAATATCATTAATTGTACCCAGTGAATTAGAGACGTGGTTAATAGCAATGATTTTAGTTGCTGGAGTTATCAAATCATTCAGTTTATAAATGTCAATTTCTCCGTTATTGGTAATTGGAATAACTTTTAAAACAGCATTTTTATCATCTCTTAATATTTGCCATGGAACGATATTAGAATGATGTTCAAGGGCAGATATTATTATTTCATCGCCTTTTTTAATAAACTTTTTTCCAAAAGAAGATGCAACTAAATTTATTGAATCAGTACAGCCTTTGGTAAATATTATTTCTTTTTCATTATCAGCATTTAAAAATAAAGCAACATTTTTTCTGGTTTCTTCATAAGCATAAGTACTTTGTTGGCTAAGATAATGAGTTCCTCTATGAATGTTGCTATTTTGTTTTGAATAATAATTTGTTATAGCATCAATCACACATTGAGGTTTTTGTGTTGTAGCAGCATTATCAAGATATACAAGAGGTTTATTATAAACATTTTGATTAAGTGCGGGAAAATCTTTTCTGATTGCTTTTATGTCAAATTCCATAAATTCTATACTTTATTATTAATATCTATATCAAAAACGAGAGGATTACGATCTTTGCAATACAAGACGCATTGATCACATATAGATAATTCACCACTTAATCTTTTTTCTATAAGAAGATCAATACGTTCACGAAGAGCTGGGATGCTTATTTTGCCAGTAATCTCAACCGCAAAAGCATACATTAACATAATACGGGCTTTTTCTTCTGAAATACCTCTTGAACGCATATAAAACATTGCTTCACTGTCAAGTTGTCCCACTGTAGCCCCGTGACTGCATTGAACATCATCAGCATATATTTCAAGGTGCGGGTTACTCAATGCAACTGCTTTTTCGGATAATAAAATATTTTTGTTGTTCTGGTATGCTTTTGTTTTTTGCGCACCTCTGCATACTCTAATATGACCATTATATATTCCTGTTGCATTATCATCAATTATACCTCTATACATCTGGGTACTGACAG
>JAKIYJ010000056.1 GCA_022708585.1 Bacteroidota bacterium | reverse complement strand
TACGAAAGTAAAAATATAAATAATTCATCTTATTTTTAAAAATTTAATTTTTTTCTTTTACTTTTTCTTGGTAAAAAGTAACAAAAAATCATTGGCAAACCGATGCTTTTGCAGTTCACGCCTACGCTGGCTCGCCGGTTTGCCGTGCTTACGCTCTGTTGCAGCTTTGCTGCAATTTGGGTTGTGCAATTTGGAATACTTTTCAGTATGTACACGATTTTAAGCCCTTAGCTGATAGCAAATATAGTTATTATTATTAGCCTCTACAAAATGCAATTATTTGCTATCAATCTTAAAAAACTTGAAATGTAAAAAAGCATAAATTGGGACACTACCTTCTAATGTGTTGAAGGATGTTTAATGAAAACCTTCAATAATTGATGCAGTTTCCGATTCAATACAATTTATTGGCTTGCTATTGCAACTAGAACCTCTGTACCATCAAGATTTCTTTTCTCAACAATCACATGTGTTCCTGGAAGATATTCCCAGTTCTCATCTTCAGGGTCATATATATCATGTCCCTCTATCTCATAAATATTATCTTCAATTTTATGGGCAGGAACAGGGCGATAAACTATTGTGCCTTCGCCTAAAATCTGTATGTAGATATTTTTCGTCATCCTTTAATATTTAAAACTATCCTCTCCAACATGTAACAGTTCTCTTGTTACGTCATCAATAACAACAGATTTTCCAGTTTTTGGATGCACGTAACGTGTTGCTGTATTAGCCTTATTCACTGAATTTACTGCTGGAAAACTTTTTCCTTTTGTAACAGCTTCCATAATTTGCTCAGACGTCCAACCCCTTTTTGAAAGTTGGCTTGCCCACTTTTCCGCTGATTTGAATGTACCATATATCCATTTTACTTTAGGTAGGTTCTAAAAATTAATTTTTTATATTTTTTTTAACACAAACTATAACCTGTTTAAATTTATGCTAAAAAAACTTTTACAAATCTACAATATTTTTAAATATATTTTACAAATCTTCTACAATATTTTTTAAATATGAACCCACTCCGAAAAATACAAGAATTCGTTATTATAATTTAATCTATCTATATTTTTAATTGATTTATCTATGAAATTAATTGATTTATTTTATAAAAATTCGAAATAAAAATGACTTTTCAGAGTAGATTCTTATCTGTAAATTGTATTTGTGAATTAATCAAGTATGATTAAGAATTGTTTTTAAACTGTTAACAAGTTTTTTTTCGCTTTCTGGTTCATAAAATTTTACACTGTAACTTTTAACTTCTTCTTTTGATGGCAAATTCCAATTATTAACAGTATCAATAAAACTTTGCATATCATCACAATACCTTGTATAATTTTCATTATCGAGAATTTCCTGATAATAATACCTGCTCAAATTATTAAGATTATATAAAATATTAGGAATACCAAAAAAGACAGATTCCAAAGCACAGGTGGAATACACAGTTGCATGCAAATCACAAAACTGTATTAATTCATAAAAACCAAAATTTTCACAAATAATCATATTTTGTGGTAATTTCAATGCTTTGTAGTGTTCATTATATTTACGTGGTATATACAAAAACACGATTTCAGGCAAAGTTAACGCTGCAACTCTTATAATTTCCAATAATTGCCTATCAATAGTAACCTGTCCTGTTACTGCAACCAGCTTTTGATATGATTTATGTAAACTATTACAATAATCATAAGAATTATTGAAAATATTTTTATTATTACCTAAATATTCAAGATAATATGAGCCTGTTGGAATAATATTTTTGTTATTAATAAAAGAATTCTTTAAAACATCCTTAACATAATCTCCAAAAGTAAATAAATAATCAGGGAAAGAATCTCTTCCAATTTTTTGTGGAACTATATAACCAAGATGAGCCTTGCTAATTATACCGTGTTGCAGTTCAATTGAAATAATGCCACATTTTTTAGCAGCATAAATAGCCGATTGATGAATGATACCCATATAACATTCAATAAATATACACTTGAGGTTCTTATTTTTTTTAAAATATTTTAAAAAGCGTCTGTAAAAAGCAAAAAATAATACAGTTTTAAATTTGTAATTAACTTTTATATTTAATTTTTTTTCAATTTCATTTAAGATATTTTGACCTTGCAGCTTAAATTTTGAAAATGGCAATAAATTATATACAATTTCAGGCAAACAGCGTAAATACATTGTCCAACTGCTAACACAGGCAGAATAATAATAATCGGATTTTTTCTTAATTTTACTTCCTGATGAAGGAATTTGAAAAATCAACAATTCATCTTTTAAATATTTTATCAGGTGATGACTGAATTTGTCAGATATTTTCCCTTCGATTACTTTTTCATTAATTTGACTGGTAAATAAAATATATTTCTTCTGCTTGTAATAGTTAAAAAAACCTCTAAAAGATTTTTTGAAAATTGATATTATCAGATAAATATTTTTAAAAATTTTAAACTTGTTTTTATTAATGTTAGAAGAAGAAATGCTGGTATTTGTATATTTTTCTCTATAAGATTGTCGTAAAAACTGCCACGCACATATATCATCATATTTAATATTTTCAACAGGAAGTTTGTTTTCTACTTCACTAAAAAATTCGATAGCATTGTTCATATTATTTTTTAATTATTTTAATCCATAAACGTTGAATTTCTTTTTTATACAATAAAAATACTCCTATGACAAAGCAAATATTTATAAATATTGCACCAATTAAAGGATTTAATGAAAATTTTATTTGCACAAGTTGTGCAATTATAGCAGATGCCAATATTAAAAAGGGGGGAATTACAATTTTATTAATATTCCATTTTATCTTTACAAGTTTTTTTTGATAAAAATACATTAAAATAATTTGCAAAACGGTGGATGCGAGTGAAGCCGATATGGCACCATAAATTTGGAATACAGGAATTAATAAATAATTCAATAAAATGTTAAAGCACAGTACTATTATGTTAAAATAAAGAAAAACTCTTGTCTTTTTTAGAAAATAAACTGGCATTGATAGTGTATTGTATTGAGCAACAAGTATTTGTTTTATAAAAATTATTGTAATAAAAGCTGAAGCCATACGCAAATTGGTTTCATAAAATATAAGAAGATACAAAATTGACGGTATCATTAATAAAACGGTAATACCCTGGGCTTGTAAAATATAAAGATTACTTATTTTTTTAATTTCTTCTTCCTGTTTCTCTATGCCTTCTTTCATAAAGCTATACAGTTCGGGTTGTACAGCACTTTGTAAACCCTGTAAAATAAGTTGAACTCCAATTGCAAAAGTTACTGCTGTATTATATATGCCAAGTTGTTCCGGCATTTGCTCTAAAAAATATCTGTCAATATATACAATACCCCAGGCTATTAAATTATATTGAAATAAAGGTCTTGCAAAAGAATTAACTTCTTTCATTATTTTTCTGTCATAACTAAATCCCGAATTATAATAATTTATGATCAGTATTATTAAAGAAGTAAAACTACTGCCCACCAATGTACCATATACATATCCCAAAAATGACATATCATAAAAAAATATGCCTGCTACTTGCAAACCAGTTCTTAAGACTGTTAATAAAAGATTTATTGTAACAAAAAGTTTCACTTTTCTTTCGTTCCTATACAAAGCCCCCGCAGTAGCGACAATAGATCTGTTAATTCCAATTAATATAGATGCAAAACCATAGGAAGAAAAATTCTTTAACTCAGGCTGTGAAAAAAAATTCCCAATATAATCTTTAAAAATAAAGGCGATAAATAATAATAAAACACCTCTTAATAATATTGAATTAAAAATAGAAGAGATCATTCTTTTATAATCGGGAGTATTTTCCTGATAATCATAATAAAATCTCGATATTGCATTGCCCATCGAAAAAAGTGTAAATACAAAGGCAAAAGAGGCTATACTTTCAGTAATTGCCAGATGTGAAAAATCTCTTGCCCCAAGTCTGTCATTCCCTTCTATTATCGGTTGTACAAGTACCTGCAATACTGACGGAATTGCCCCAACAACTGTATATATCACCGATAATTTGAAATATTCCTTTACATTTAATTTCATCCTTTATGAATCTATTATTAATCAGCAAAATTAATTTATTAGGCTCTATTTTAAAATAATGTTGTTAAAAAACCTTCTCGTCCTCGTTTATAACGAGGACGAGAGATTGCAAAGTGTTTTAAAGGTTTGTATAAATTTCATTATTGTAAATAGTTAATTTTATTCTAATTAATTTTATCTATATTTTTAATTAATTTATCTATAAAATTTATTATTCTATCAAAAAATCTATGCACTTTTCTTTGTCTACCATACAAAGAAAAGTGCGAAAAGAAAAATTACCGCTGTGGAAATGATATTCTCAAACCTCTCTATTTTCATAACACCAATAACTTTATAAACTTTATGAACTTTATGAACTTTATGTATTATGCATAATTACAACAATTTTATAGAATACAGCCAATATTATTAATTGAAGTCGGTTCAAAAATTTTATTATAATTAAATTTATTTATATTTTATATTAATTTATCTATAATATTAGTCAATTTATTCTTATAATAAACACTTCAAAATAAAAATAAATTTACGTAAGAGGCTCATAATTTGGGAAAAATTAATTTTGTTATTGTACTTTTACTGAATATTAACATTTTTTTCTATTATCTTTTTAAGGTTTTTGTATTTTTGAATTCTTAAAACTATGTTTTAATAGAACAGGAAATTAATAAACTATTTTATCTTTTATCAAGTAAATTTAAAAATATAATGTACATTTGATATAAAATATCAAAACATGAAATATAAAAGAATTTTATTAAAATTAAGTGGAGAATCCCTTTTGGGGAATGAACAGCATGGGATAGACTCCCAAAAACTTATGTCTTTTGCGCTGGATATTAAAGATGTTGTTCTTCATGACGTTGGGGTAGGAATAGTAATAGGTGGTGGAAACATATACAGAGGTATGCGGAATCAGGATAATGGTATTGATAGAGTACAGGGAGACTATATGGGAATGCTTGCTACTGTGATTAATGGACTTGCCTTACAATCTGAGTTGGAGAAACAAGGCTTAAAGGCGGCTTTGTTTTCGGGAATATCTGTTGAACCTGTTTGTTCTTTTTTTACCAGAAAAAGAGCGAATCAGGCTATAGAAAAAAATAAAGTTGTGATTATAAGTGGTGGAATAGGGAATCCTTTTTTTACTACTGATTCTGCCGCCGCATTGAGAGCTCTGGAAATGCAAGCTGATGTATTGTTAAAAGGCACAAGGGTAGATGGAATTTATTCAGATGACCCTGAAAAGAATCCCAATGCAGTGAAATTTGACTCCATCAGTTTCGATGAAGCATACCATATGCATTTAAATATTATGGATTTAACAGCTTTTACTTTATGCCGCGATAACAATATGCCTATCATTGTTTTTAATATGGATAAACCAGGTAATCTTTTTAAAGTTGTTGCCGGCGAAAAGATAGGAACATTGGTATATCCTTAATTTATAAAATATCACCTTCTTTTTATTATTTTTGTTCCTTAATAATATTTAGGGTATGATTAGTTTTGAACAAGCCCTTGAATTAACTCTTAATGTAGATTTTAATTTAATTACTGAAAATGTCAATATATTAAAATCTCTTAATCGTGTTCTGGCAGAGGATGTAATATCTGATATAGATATGCCCCCATATAACAAATCGGCTATGGATGGTTATGCTATGCAAAGTGAGGATATTAATGATTTTTGTGAGGTTATTGAAATTATCCCGGCTGGTAAAAACCCGGAAAAGAAAATCAGTAAAAAAACTTGCAGTAAAATAATGACAGGAGCAGTATTACCTGATAATGCCAATATAGTTATACCTGTTGAAGATGTTGAAATTGATGACAAAGGGAGAATAAAATGTTCAAAACCACAAAAATCGGATAATATTTGTCGAAAAGGAGAGGATATTCATAAAGGACAAACTGTAATTAATAAGGGAACCATTATTAAATCACAACATATACCTGTTCTTGCAAGTGTTGGCTGTGTCAATCCATTGGTATACAAACAGAAACAAATAACTGTTGCTGCAACTGGCAACGAATTGGTTGAACCTGATATTATGCCAGGTGAGGCAATGATCAGAAACAGCAATGCATATCAACTTATTGCTCAAATCGAAAATACTGGCTCATTATATCACTATGCTGGTATTATTCCTGATAATGAAAAATCAATAATAAATTTTTTGAGAAACAATATTCATAAATCCGACCTGATAATTATTACAGGAGGTGTTTCAGCAGGAGACTTTGACTACGTGCCCCTTGCTTTGCAACAATTTGGCGCAATAATTATTTACAAAAGTATTGCTATACAACCAGGCCGTCCAGTCGTTTTTGCTAAATATAATGATAAATATATTTGGGGACTTCCAGGTAACCCTGTTTCTTCCTATGTCATCTTTGATATTCTGGTTAAACCTCTTATATTTAAAATAACAGGGGCTGATTATCAGCCTTTAACCTTAAAATTTCCTTTAAATATTGATTATGAAAGAAATAATGCTGAACGTCTTGCCGTAATCCCTGTAAAAATATATAATGGAAGTTGTGTTATCCCAATAGAATATCATGGTTCTGCTCACATTAATGCTTTAACTCAATCTAATGCTTATGCTTTTATTCCATCAGGAATTAAAAAATTGAAAAAAGGAGAAATGGTAAATGTTAGACTCTTATAACAGAAATGTAGATTATTTGCGTATTTCGGTTACTGATCGTTGTAATTTAAGATGTCAATACTGTATACCTGAAGAAGGAGTAAATCTCTTTGACTGTGATGATATACTAAAATTTGAAGAAATAAAAGATTTTGTTAACGTTGCGGTTAAAAAAGGCATTAAAAAAGTAAGATTAACAGGAGGTGAGCCGCTTGTCAGGGAAGGAACGGTTAATCTTGTTTCTATGCTTTCGAAAATTGAAGGAATTAATGATTTGTCACTAACCACCAATGGTACTTTATTGAACAAATATGCTGTTGAGTTAAAAAACGCCGGGCTTCAAAGGATAAACATAAGTCTTGATACTCTTTCGACTGAAAAATATAAAAAAATTACAAGAAATGGTAATTTATCTGATGTTTTAAAAGGTATAGAGGCTGTTCAAAAGGCAGGATTTAGACCTATTAAAATAAATTGTGTTGTTGAAAATTCGTCTGACGAAAAAGATGCAAGAGAAGTTGCTGAATTTTGTAAAATTAATAAATTAGAGGTAAGGTTTATTCATAAAATGAATTTAAAAAAAGGTGAATATACAACGGTAGAAGGGGGCAAGGGTGGAAATTGCAAATCCTGTAATCGTCTTAGATTAACTGCCAATGGTAAACTGAAACCCTGTCTTTTTAATGATATTGAATTTGATATACGCAAATTAGGTTATGAAAAAGCAATAAAAATGGCAATAAAAATGAAACCTGAATTTGGAAAAGTTAATAATATTAATGAATTTAGTAATATAGGAGGTTGATTTATGAAAGAATTATCACATCTTGATGATGAGGGGCGAGCCAGAATGGTTGATATTAGTGAAAAACCAATTCAACAAAGAATTGCAAAAGCAAGAGGATTTATAAAATTACAATCTGAAACTATTAACCTTATTAAACAAAACCTTATAAAAAAAGGTGATGTCTTGACAGTTGCTGAAATTGCTGGCGTTCAGGCAGCTAAAACCACTTCATCTCTTATTCCTTTATGTCATCCACTTCAAATAACACAGGTAAAGGTTAAAACTGACATTAATGAAAATGGTATTGAAATTAACTCTTTTGTAAAATGTACAGGACAAACTGGAGTTGAAATGGAAGCTTTAACAGCTGTTTCAATGGCTTTACTTACAATATATGATATGTGCAAAGCAGTTGATAAAAATATGATTATTGAAAATATTTATCTTGTTGAAAAAATAAAAAAATGAATGAATTTGAAGTAGTATCAACGAACATTTCCGAAAAAAAAGGAACTGTAAAGCAACCAGTTAAGACTGTCAGGGTTAGCGAAAAAGGCATTGATGGTGATGCCCATTCTGGCGAATGGAACCGACAAATAAGTCTGCTTGCCATAGAAAGTATTGAAAAATTTGAGAAACAGACAGGGCGTCATATAAATTACGGCGAATTTGCTGAAAATCTCACCACAAAAGGCATTTCATTGATTGATACAAACCCTCTTGATTTATTGAAAATTGATGATGTAATTTTGGAAATTACCCAATTGGGGAAAAAATGCCATGCCAGCCAGTGTAATATATATAAACAA
>JAKIYJ010000055.1 GCA_022708585.1 Bacteroidota bacterium | reverse complement strand
CTTTGATTTAAAATTTAACAGGGTCCTTATTGTTAACGACAACCAACAAATAGTTCCTACTGGTACTGTCTGGAAAATTAACAGTATTTACGGTGAAGAAACTAATGTTTGCATTAATGTGGCATGTTTTGATCCTAATAGGTATGCGAAAGGTATAGTTTCAGGTATGTATGTTAACGGTACTTTGATTCCTTCTTCTATAAGAGGATTTAAAACCAGTGATACACGTTATACCAGTACCGATTGTTCTAGTGGTGCAAGTAGTGGTTATGATATAACTTGTGCCAACAAAACAACAGATCCCAATATTCTTCCCATCTGGTTGCCAGAAGGTACAACTTTAAAATCTTGTGGGCCTAATGTTTTTATATCAGTTATTGAGTTTTTGGTTCAATAGAAAAATTTTGACCTTATGCTGTTAACTGTTCATATTTGTAAGAATATGTAATAGAAAGAGAGCATATTAACGAAACAATTGTAATTTCATAAATAGTAAACAATAAATCAAAATGATGTTTTAGTGTATGGAGTAACATCAAATGAAGCGAAATCATTATTTAAGAATTTAAAATACCCTGCAATTGCGATCATAGCGGCATTATCGGTAGTATATTGAAGTTGAGGCAGAAACAAATTCCATTTTTTGTTAAAGGCAATGTCAGTAAAAGTATTTCTAAGTTTTAAATTTGCAGAAACTCCACCTGCAAGTGCTATTTCATTTATTCCTGTTATCTCCGAAGCAAGTATCATTTTTTCTACAAGAATATCAACAATTGTACGTTGTATCGAAGCAGCAAGATCATTAATATTTTCAGAAATAAAATTCGGGTTCAATTTTAAATTATCTCTTATGGTATAAAGAAAAGAAGTTTTGAGTCCACTAAAACTAAAATTCAAGCCTTCAATTTTGGGTTTTGCAAAATTAAATTTAAAGGGATTTCCTTTTTCAGCAGCTTTACTGACAGAAGGTCCACCAGGATAGGGGAGGTCAAGTATTTTAGCAGTTTTATCGAAAGTTTCGCCGGCGGCATCATCAATAGTCTGTCCTAAAAGTTCCATTGATAAAGGAGAATTAACTTTAACTATCTGTGTATGACCACCAGAAATAATAAGACAAAGAAAAGGAAAAGAAGGATAAACATTATTTTTTTCATCTACTATAAAATGTGAAAGAATATGAGCTTTCAGATGGTCAACTTCAATAAGAGGAATATTGAGAGAATAAGCAAAAGCTTTTGCAAAAGATACTCCTACAAGTAAAGAACCCAATAAACCAGGCCCTCTTGTAAAAGATACTGCTGAAATTTGTTTTTTGTTTATCTTTGCTAATTGAAGACTATTTTCAATGACAGGGATAATGTTTCGCTGGTGCGCTCTTGAAGCAAGTTCAGGGACAACACCGCCATATTGGCTGTGTACTTCCTGGTTTGCAATTACATTTGATAAAACTCGTTTGTTATGCAGTATGGCTGCCGATGTATCATCACAGGATGATTCAATTCCTAAAATATATGTTTCCAACATTTAAATAATATTTTCTAAAAAAAAAATAAGAATATCAAAAAAATACATAAAATATTAATTATTGTTTTTACAGTAGTAATTTTTCTGCTACTTTCATTATTTATACTGGTACAAAGTTATCAGGTACAGACATACCTTGCAAAAAAAGCAGCAGATTTTTTTTCTAAAGAGTTAAATACCGACATATACATTGGCTCACTTAAAATTAAATTTGTTAATTATTTACAACTTGAAGATATTTACATAAAAGACAAACATAAGAATACCCTGATTTCCTGTGAAAAAATAAATATCAGCATTAAACATATTGGACTTAAATCAAAACAAATTGAGATTAAAGAAATTTTACTTAAAAAACCTGAAATTAACATTAATTATTATAAAAATGAAGACGAATGGAATTTTGCCTTTTTAATAGACTATTTTTCCAGAAAAGATACAACCTCTAAACGTAAAACCGAACCTTTTAAATTAAGCTGTGATGGCATAAATATAATAAATGCAGATTTTGTATACAGAAATGAACTGTTTTCAAAAGACTCAATCGAGTATATAAATTTTGATGACATTAAGTTGCACAATTTTAATTTTAAGACAAAAAATATCAAAATAGAAAATGATACTGTATATGCAAAAGTTGACAAACTTAATTTTGCTGATAAAAGTGGATTTATATTAAACAATTTAAAAGGAAATTTTAAAGTAACTGATGGAACGTTAATTTTATCTGATGCCGTTATATTAACTCCACATTCATCTCTTAAAGGATATGTATCTCTTTCGGGCCCAAGCTTCGCTGATTATAGCGATTTTGTTAATAATGTTGATGTAAGGATTGATTTGATAGAATCAACTGTTAACTTTAAAGATTTAAGCTATTTTGTCCCTTCACTCCTGGGTATGAACGATAAAGTACAGTTTTCGGGAAATTTAAAAGGAAAAGTAAACAATTTTAAAGGTAAAAACCTGGAAATAAAATATGGCAACAACACTAAATTTCTTGGTAATATCACCATGGTTGGATTACCCAATTTTGAAGAAACATTTGTAAATCTTTTTGTTAATAATTTTTCAAGCAGCGCCGTTGATATTGAATCATTTTCTCTTCCTTCGACTGATGGTAAACCTTTTTTTATAACATTACCAAAAGAAATTAAAAAAATTGAAAATATAAAATTTAATGGGGCTTTTACTGGCTTTATTAACAATTTTGTGGCAAAGGCTCAATTTTATACCAACCTTGGCGGCATTAATACAGATATTAACTGTAAAAAAATTAATACTGACAGAAAATTCAGTTATAGTGGCAATATTGCGGCTATTTCTTTTAATATGGGTGCTTTGCTGCCCCCAAATACCAATCTGGGAAAAGTTAGTTTTAAACTTAATATTGCTGGCGAAGGAATTAACTCTTCAAATATTAAAACTACACTAAATGGCAAAATCGATTCTCTCGGATTTATGGGATATTTTTATAAAAATATTGTCCTGTCAGCCAATATTGAACAAAAAATTTTTAATGCTATACTTTCGATAAAAGATCCTAATATAAACTTGAATTTTAAGGGACTTGTTGATTATTCGGATACTCTGCCCCGTTTTGATTTTGAAGCAAAACTCGATAACTTGCACTTAGCCAGATTAAATCTCTGGAAACGCGATTCTATGACATCTTTATCAGCTAAACTTGATATTGAATTTAAAGGCGATAATATCGATAATATGCAAGGAAATATACAAGTTGACAGTCTGTTGTACACAGAAGGTACAAAGAATCTTAAAATTAACAATATAATATTAACAGTTAATTCTGATGAAAATAATAATAAAAAACTGAAATTTATATCAGATATAACAGATGCTGACATTTCGGGTAATTTTAAATTTACTGATATGCCTGTTTCTATTGAAAAATTTCTGGAAGATTATATACCTTCTTTTGTAAATTCCAATAAAACAAAACAAACTTTTGATATACCTGCTGAAAATTTTACTTATAATATTGTTTTAAAAGATATTTCTCCTTTATGTAACATATTTTTTCCAGTTTTAAATGTGGCTTCCAATAGTGTTTTAAAAGGAAATTACAATTCTATTAACAATACTTTTGAACTTTCGGTTTATTCAAAAAATATTAATTATAGCGGTATTTTATTTAATAATATTGCGATTGATGGAAAAACAGAAAATAATTCCATAAATATGGATATAAATTGCTCTGATATATTCATAGCACAAGGTATTATTGTAAATAATTTTAAAATAAAATCAAACTTAAAAAATGATAGTCTTTTATTTAATGTTACATGGGATAACAATAATTATATAGATAGAAATAGTGGTAATATAGTTGGAAATATTAGTTTTATAGATAAATCGATTATTAAAACTAATTTTGCAAATTCTTTTTTCATAGTTCAAGACTCTATTTGGGAAATAAGTTCAAACAATATTGTTATTGATACATCATCGATAAGCATAAATAATCTTGCTATAAAAAATGGAAAACAACAAATTAATATTAATGGAAAGATTTCTGAAAATTCGAAAGAAAAACTAAATATTACATTTAATGAATTTGATATTTCAAATTTAGATTCATTGTTTGCAAAAATGGGATTTCAAGCCGATGGCATAATAAAAGGTACAGTTGATATTGTTGATATTTATAAAGTTATTAATTTTTATTCAGATATAAGAATTGAAAATTTTGCATTTAATGGAGAGAATTTGGGTACTATGGTTTTGAAGAGTTCGTGGGATAATATAAAACAAGCAGTTTTAATTGATGCTAATATTATATATAAAGGAAATATTGGTGAAAATATTCCTTTGGCTATTAATGGTTATTTTTATCCAACCGCAAAAGATAATAATTTTGATTTAAATATTGATATTAACAATTTTAAATTGAATTTGATAGAAAGATATCTGGTTGGTATTTTTTCTGATATTAGAGGCAAGGCGAGCGGGAAATTAAGGATTGAAGGGAAAACTGATAAACCGGAAATCAAGGGATATTTATCACTTTATCATACAGGTATACATTTAGATTATCTTGGTACCGATTATTCTCTAATGGGAAAAATATTTGTATCACCTGATGCTTTAGTCTTTGATAGTGTTTTAGTATATGATAATAATAGCATTAATTATTATAAAGGCAGTGCTGCTACATGTAAAGGTAAAATTACTCATAAGAATTTTAAGGATTTTTATTTTGATATTAGCATAAATCCACAACGTTTTACAATACTTAATACAAATTCTTCTGACAATAATATTTTTTATGGGCAGGGGTTTGCCACTGGGAATGTAAATATTAAAGGCGATTCGAAAAATATATTTATGGATATTTATGCTATAACAGAAAAAGGCACACGAATAGTTTTGCCTTTTACTGGTACGAGCGAGGTTTCTGAAAATAATTTTATATATTTTACAAAGTTTGACAGTACAGAATCACAAGTTACAGAGAAATTGTTTGAAAATGAAAGTGGAATGGATTTTAAGATAAATATTGAAATAACACCGGATGCAGAAGTAAAAATAGAATTTGACCCTAAAATAGGAGATGTTATCACTGCAAGAGGGAAGGGAAATTTATTGATTAATGCTTCTACTAATGGCGATTTCAATATGTTTGGCGAATATATTATTAATGAGGGAAACTATCTTTTTACCTTTGAAAATGTTATAAATAAACAATTTAAAATAGCCAGTGGAGGATATATTTCATGGAACGGAGATCCATATTCTGCAAAAACTTCTTTGCGTGCAATATATGACAAACCCAGGGCTCCATTATATGATCTGGTGATGAATATTGATTCTTCCAGTAAATACAAGCAAAAAATACCTGTTAACTGTATTCTGGGCTTATCCGGAAATCTTTTTAATCCCGATATTTCATTTGGCATTGATCTTCCAAATGCAGACGAAAGCACTAAAGAAATTTTATACAGTGTACTTGATACAACTGACAAGCAGGAAATGTTGAGACAAGTGTTTTCCTTATTGGTCTTAAACAGATTTTTACCCAAACAAAATACTTATGAAAATCCACTTGGTGTTGGAGTTGGTAATACTTCCTTTGAAATGTTATCAAGCCAGTTGAGTAATTGGCTTTCCCAGATCAGTAATAATTTTGATGTGGGTTTTACTTATCGCCCGGGTGATGAATTGAGCAGTGATCAAGTAGAACTTGCATTGAAAACTCAATTTTTACAGGATAGATTAATTATAGATGGGAATCTCGATGTTGCAGGTAATAATCCAAACTCAAATTCGCGGGCAAGTAATATTGTTGGTGATGTAATTGTAGAATATAAATTGACTGAAGATGGCAGATTTAGAGTTAAGGCTTTTAATAAATCAAATACCGTTGAATTGCTGGATAATAATGCTCCATATATACAAGGAGTTGGAGTGTTTTATAGAAAGGAATTCGATAGTTTTAATGATATTTTAAAATTCAAAAAAAATAAAGGCAAAAACAAATAATATATATATTCTCCGCCTGCCAACTTTATTATTTATACTTAATAGTTGAATCTATTCTTAAAAAGTCTATAAATTTATTTATATGACATTAAAATGAAATTTATCTATGTTTTACATTAATTTATCTATGATGTTAATTAATTCATTTTAGCAAAAATCAATTTAAAAATAATTTTTGGGGATGGGTTAATTTATTTTATTTTCAGTATATGTCCCATTTTATCCTGTTTGGTTTTGAGATAGAATCTATTATATTCATTAGGTTCAATAATTATAGGTACATTTTCAATAATTTCAATACCATAGCCTGTAAGGCCTGCACGTTTAGTAGGATTATTAGTAATAAGTCTAATTTTGGTGGCTCCTAATGTTCTAAGAATTTGTGCTCCTATGCCATAGTCTCTTTCATCGGGTTTAAATCCCAGATGAATATTTGCTTCTATTGTATCCATACCATGTTCCTGTAGGTTGTATGCTTTAAGTTTATTAGACAGTCCAATTCCTCTACCTTCCTGAAACATATACAGCACTATTCCTTTACCTGCTTTTTCAACCATTTGCATTGCGGTATGCAATTGTTGTCCACAATCACATCTATAAGAGCCAAAAACATCGCCAGTAAGGCATGAAGAATGTACTCTTACCAGAATAGGTTCATCTTTTTTCCAGTTTCCTTTAACCAGAGCCACATGAATATCATTATTGGCTATTTGACGGAATGAGTGAAGTTTGAAATATCCATATTCAGTAGGCAAATCTACTTCTGTTTCCTGTGTTATTAAACTTTCATTTTTGATACGGTAGGCAATAAGATCCTTTATTGTAATAATTTTTAAATCAAATTTTTCAGCAATTTTTATCAAGTCGGGCAATCGAGCCATGGTTCCATCTTCATTCATAATTTCAACTAAAACTCCAACTGGTTGTAGCCCTGCAAGTGTAGCCAGATCAATAGCAGCTTCTGTATGTCCTGCTCTGCGTAGCACCCCATGTTCTTTAGCTCTTAATGGAAATATATGTCCTGGTCTACCCAATTCTTCGGGTTTAATATCTGGATTGGCAAGAGCATTAAGAGTTTTTGCTCTGTCAGATGCCGAGATGCCAGTTGTACATCCATATCCCAATAAGTCTACAGAAACAGTAAATTGTGTAGCATTGGCAGAAGTATTATTAGCGACCATAAGGTCAAGTCCCAGTTGATCACAACGCTTTTCAGTAAGAGGAGCACATATTAATCCTCTTCCATATTTAGCCATAAAATTGACTATTTCAGGAGTTACTTTAGATGCTGCTGCAATAAAATCCCCTTCATTTTCACGTTCTTCATCATCAATAACAATAACCACCTTTCCATCGGCAATATCTGCTATTGCTTCTTCAATATTATTAATGAAATTTTTAATATCAATATTTTCTGCCATTTCAATTCAAATGCTATAGAATACAAAAATACAAAAATTCATTAATTCATAAATATAAATTCATATAATAAGATACAGATAAACTTCATATATAAAAAAGGCTGTCTAAATTAATTTTAGACAGCCTTTATACATTAAAAATAAATTATTACATCATATCGCCCATTCCGCCACCCATACCAGGATTAGGCATATTAGTATTTTCTTCTTTAATTTCAACCAGTACGCATTCAGTTGTTAAAAGCATACCAGCGATAGAAGCTGCATTTTCTAAAGCCACGCGTGCTACTTTTGTTGGATCAATTACGCCAGAAGACAACAAGTTTTCATATTTTTCAGTTCTTGCATTGAAACCAAAATCTCCTTTACCTTCTTTTACCTTTTGAACTATCACAGAGCCTTCAAGTCCTGCATTTTCTACAATTTGACGAAGTGGTTCTTCAAGAGCGCGTTTAATAATTTCAACACCTATTTTTTCATCACCATTTTCACTCTGTACTTTAGAAAGTGCATCAATTGAACGCAAATAAGCCACGCCGCCACCAGGTACAATACCTTCTTCAACAGCAGCACGAGTTGCATGTAAAGCATCATCGAAGCGGTCTTTTTTTTCTTTCATTTCTATTTCGCTAGCAGCACCAACGTAAATAACAGCGACACCTCCAGCCAGTTTAGCAAGTCTTTCCTGAAGTTTTTCACGATCGTAATCAGAAGTAGTTTTTTCGATTTGAGCTTTAATTTGGTTAATACGAGCTTTTATGTTATCGATTCCCCCTTTACCACTTACTATTGTAGTATTATCTTTATCAATAGTTACCTTTTCGGCAGAACCTAAGTAAGAGAGATCGGCATTTTCTAATTTAAAACCTCTTTCTTCTGAAATAGCTGTGCCGCCAGTCAAAACAGCA
>JAKIYJ010000054.1 GCA_022708585.1 Bacteroidota bacterium | reverse complement strand
AAAATTTTAATTTTCAATTAAATGAATAAAATCAAAAAAATATATATCAGAGATATAACATTGAGAGATGGGCAGCAATCTCTTTTTGCAACACGTATGAATCAAGACCAGATTGATAGAGTTTTACCTTTATACAAAAAAGTTGGTTTTTATGCTATGGAGGTATGGGGTGGTGCTGTGCCCGATTCTATTATGAGATTTTTAAATGAAAATCCATGGGACAGGCTTGAAAAAATAAAAGCAGTTATTGGAGACAGTTCAAAACTGACTGCTTTATCACGTGGCAGGAATCTGTTTGGATACAATCCTTATCCTGATGAAGTAATTGAAGGGTTTTGTCGTAATTCGATAAAATCGGGTGTTGACATTATGAGAATTTTTGATGCCCTTAATGATGTTGACAATATGAAGTCGTCTATCAAATTTGTAAAGGAGAATGGCGGTATAGCAGATTGTGCAGTATGTTATACAGTTGATCCTGTATTTTCAAGAAAGCAAAAAATTAATGCTTTTATTAAAGGGCAAAAATTACCTCAAAAAATCTTTACTATTGATTATTTTGTTAATAAAGCAAAAGAACTTCAATCATTAGGAGCTGATATTATTACAATAAAAGATATGGCTGGTCTTATTCCGCCTGATGTAAGCGGGAAACTTATTAAAAGACTTAAAGATGAGCTTTCTGTTCCAATAAATATTCATACACATTGTACGCCGGGGTATGGGTTAGCATCTACATTAACTGCAATATTAAATGGGGTTGATATTGTTGACACTTCAATAATGTCTTTTGCTGGCGGGCCTGCTGCTCCTGCTTATGAGTTAATTCAGATATTTGCTGATAAGCTGGGCATAGATACCGGGATTAACAAGGAATTTATTTTTCAAATTGACAGGGAACTAAGAAAAATAAGGAAAGAACTGGCGGAATTTGATTCATACAAGATGTTTCCAATTGAATTTGATGTTACAAATTATAAACTTCCAGAAAATGTTGATAAATGGTTTGATCAAGCAATTGAATATGCAATTGCCGGAAAAGAAGAAGATCTTCTTGATGTCTGCCATCAAATTGAAAAATATTTTAATTTTCCTCCTCCCGATGAATCTGTTAAGAAGGCAGAAATACCAGGTGGGATGTACACTAATATGTTGTCTCAATTAAAACAGGCAAAACTGGATCATCTATTAGGTAGAGTACTCGAACTGGTCCCAATGGTTAGAGTTAAAGCAGGCTGTCCCCCACTGGTTACTCCTACCAGTCAAATAGTTGGTGTGCAGGCTGTAAATTGTGTAATAGATGAAAATAAAGGGCAACCTCATTATACAACAAAATCAACGCAATTCATCAATCTTGTTAAAGGCTCGTATGGAAAAACTCCTATACCCATTGACCCTGAATTCAGAAAACAAATCACCGGGTATGAAGAAGAAGTGCCTTATAATGATAAAGACTACAAGAAACAGCCTAATCCTGTTTTCGCTGAATATGGAAATCAGCCTCTTGCTTCAAATGAAAAAGAAGAACTCTTGCTTGAACTATTTCCTGCTGTTGCCAGTGAATTTTTAAAAAAGAGATTGGAAGAAACCTACCTGCAAAAGATTAATGAAATAGCAGAAAAAGAAAGACAGAAATACGAAAAAGAAAGACAGGAATACGAAAACCTTACACCAGAACAAAAACAAGAACGTTTGATAAAAGGATTATATAATTATAATTGGAGTTAATAATACATTATAAATAAATTACATCCATTTTTTTATTTCTTCAATTGAGGGCAGATTATCTTCAATTTTTAATTTCTTTTTAATTCTACATAAATCATTAAAAATTGCGGCAGGGTTTGTATTTTTAATTGAAGATGCATTATGGTATCCTGCTTTATGTAAAATATCTATCCATTGTTGAGGTATACCCAGTTCTATGAATTCCTCATCATTATTATTATCTATTTGTTTTTTTTCGGGTCTCATTTGAGGAAAAAATATTACATCCTGTATTGAAGGAGAATCTGTCATTATCATTGCGAGACGATCTATACCAATGCCTAATCCGGCAGCAGGTGGCATACCATATTCCAGAGATCTTAAAAAATCTTCATCCAAAAGCATAGATTCATCATCACCACGTTTACCAAGTTCAAGTTGTGCTTCAAATCGTTCTCTTTGATCAATAGGATCATTGAGTTCACTAAAAGCATTACATATTTCCTTTCCATTACATATAGCTTCAAAACGTTCTACCAATCCTGGTTTACTACGATGTTTTTTTGCCAATGGAGACATTTCGACAGGGTAATCAGTAATAAAAACAGGCTGAATAAGATTGGGTTCACAGCATTCACCAAAAATACGGTCAATAATTTTACCTTTACCCATTGTTTCATCAATAGGGACATTAAAATTTCGGGCTACATCTTTTAATTGATATTCATCCATTTGAGAAATATCAACATTAATATATCTATTAATAATTTCATACATAGTATACCTTTGCCATGGTCGTTTGAAATCAATAATTTTTTCTCCATAAGTTACTTTTGTTGTTCCATAAAGGTCCAACACTATTTTTTCTACCATTTCTTCTACAAGTTCCATCATCCATATATAATCCTTAAAGGCAACATAAAGTTCCATTTGAGTAAATTCAGGATTATGAAAACGGTCTATTCCTTCATTTCTAAAATCTTTGGAGAATTCAAATACTCCATTGAAACCGCCTACAATAAGTCTTTTGAGATACAGTTCATTTGCAATGCGGAGGTACAATGGCATATTTAAGGCATTATGATAAGTTTTAAAAGGTCTTGCAGTCGCTCCTCCGTATAATGGTTGCAAAATAGGAGTTTCAACTTCTAAATAACCTTTATTGTTCAAGTATTGACGCATCGAGTTCACAATAGCAGTTCTTTTGATAAAAACATCCTTAATACGAGGATTAACAATCAAATCAACATAGCGTTGTCTGTATCTTTGTTCAGGGTCTAAAAAAGCATCATAAACAGCATTGTCTTTTTCTTTTACAACAGGTAATACTCTTAAACATTTACTTAGCAGTTTAAATTCTTTGACATGTATAGTTATTTCACCCATTTGAGTGATAAAAACATATCCTTTAACTCCAATAATATCACCAATATCAAGTAATTTTTTGAAAACCACATTGTACATAGTTTTATCTTCGCCCGGACAGATATCATCGCGTTTAAAATAAATCTGTATTCTGCCCGATGAATCCTGTAATTCAGCAAATGAAGCAGCACCCATAATTCTTCGACTCATAATACGCCCGGCAATTTGAACATTCTGAAAAAGAGTATTATCGGTCGGATATTTGTTCAGAATTTCTTTTGTATCCGTATTTACTTCATACGACTCGACAGGATATGGATCAATGCCCAGTTTTTTTAATTCTTCAAGAGATTCTCTTCTTATTATCTCTTGTTCGCTTAATTCTTCTATCATAAAATTTTTTTTGCAAAGATAAATTAGTTTAATAAACATACATTTTTTATATACAAGATATTATTTCGATTCAAAATACATCAAATGAAAAGTAGACAAATAATAATTGTAATTTATATGAAATTTATAATTGTTTATCAATATATTTTGGAGATATACGACTAACAGGTATGCATATAGAGATAAAACCTATTAATAATATAGTAAAAATTGAAAATATAAAATCAATAATTTTAATTTTAACTGGATAAGCATCAATAACAAAAGTGCCAGTTGTGCCTAATTTAACAAATCCATATTTCATTTGAAGCAGGCATAATAGAGTACCTAAAATTATTCCTGTCAACGCTCCAATACCCACAATCATCAGTCCTTCGGTTATAAAAACACGTTTAATAATCTTTATTGGAGTGCCCATACTCATTAATACTGCAATATCATCTTTTTTATCAACAATCAACATAATTAAAGAGCCAATAATACCAGTAGTAGCAATTATTAAAATAAAAGTCAGAATCAAGAATATTGCCCATTTTTCAGTTTTCATAATTTTATACAATAAAGCCTGTTGTTGAAATCTATCTTTAACCGAAAAATCATTTCCCAGTATTTTTTGAATTTCCTGCTGTACTTTTTTTTTATTTACATTTTTATGCAAAGCTATTTCAAGCGAAGTGACTTCGGATGAGTAATCCATTATTTTACGTGCAAATTGTAAAGGAACAATCAGGTATTTAGTATCAAATTCCTGTTGAACCGAAAATATTCCTGATGGGAAAATACTTGCATTATTAAAAGCCTTGTCAGGACTTAATGAAAAATTAATATCTCTTTTAGGAACATAAACTTTTAAAGGTTCAATAAAATCTGATAATCTAATATCAAGAAAATAAGCTATTCCCTGTCCTGCTACGGCATAATTTCTATTGTCCTTTTCAAGTATAAAATCTCCTTCAATTATAGCAGTATCAATAGTTGATGTTTTGCTAAACTCTGGGCTAACTCCCTTAATAGTGGCAATATGTTGCCGTCCCTTATATTCTAATAATGCATTTTCTTCAACAACTTTTGTAATCCAGGCTACGCCTTCTACATTTTTAATGTTATCAATAACAGATTCATCAAAAGTTTTACCTTTATTTATCTTAATTTCCAAATCAGGATTAAAGGAATTATACATTTTAATCACTACATCTTCAAAACCGTTAAAGACTGAAAGTACAACAATTAAGGCAAGGCTCACAATACAAACTCCAAGCACAGAGATAAAAGAAATAACATTAATAATGTTATGTGATTTTTTTGAAAATAAGTAACGCCGTGCTATATAAAAAGGAAAATTCAATTTGTCTGATAATTGGTTATTTTTTAAGCAATTTTTCTATATTTTCGATATAATCAAGAGAATCATCTATGTAAAACTCAAGTTGTGGGATAAAACGTATTTGTTTTCCAATACGCAATCCCAATAATTTACGAATATAAGATTTGTTTTCTGAAACTTTTTTAAATACTTCATCTTTATTGTCAGTTTTATATATGCTTATATATATTCTTGCCAGCGACAAATCGCGTGTAACATAAACTTTGGTAACCGAAATCATAGCATCGTCGAACAAATTAGAATTTTCGGCAAGAAATATTTCGCTCAAACTGCGTTGAACAAGTGATGAAATTTTGTTTTGTCGTATATTTTTCACAGGTGCAAAATTAAGATATATTTTTATTTATAATGTTGGTTAACATAAATATAAATATCATAATGGCAAATTTCTTAATAACCATCAAAATAAAATCATTTAATATTGGGACAGTATGATTAATGCCTCTTTCTTTAATTTTAACAATTTATCAGGATTATCAATATATTCACTATATGAAGGTACTAATTCATAAGCTTTATTCAAAAAATCATTTAATTTTTTAACTTTATTTTTATCATTTTTCTTTTTATATTTATCTATTAATAATTTTATTTGATATAAACATTCGTAATCTTCTATACCATCTCTTATATTAATAAGACGTATAGAAGGGCAAAGTTTCATATCCTTGCCAGGATAAATTAATTGACCATCTCCATTATAAAATTTCTGTCCTTCATTCCATCTGAAAGAATGTCCCGACCAGGGTATATCAGGCCATCTTTTTCCTTGTTTAATTTCATAAACAAAAGGATTTTTTTCAAAAGTTAAATTCTTAACATTATCGTTATAAGTCCAGGAGTTTATTAAATAGTACAGAAACCCCTCAATATTATATTTGCTTGCCTGCCAGAAAATTATACGTGGAGCAATTGCCGAATATTCTATAAAGAAGTTTGCATAAGGATAATAAGGCAGGCAACACACATACCACCACAATCTTTCATTTTTGCTGTATGTCCTTGTTGTTTCCGAAAAATTGCTTGTTAAACTTACCCATATATCAACAAAACCTTTTAAATCATCAACTGGTTGAGTGGTACAAACAAAAGGAATCCTGTTATCAATATTATGTAACAATTTTACCATTTTCTTCAATTTGGGATAATCATTTTTAGTAACTTCATCAAAACCATATACATAAGCATATTGAAGAATATTATTTGCTTCGAGATAATTAATTTTATCTATTAAATTCGATTTTAATCTGTTCAATTTGTCAGTATCGTTTTCGGGTATATAATTTAGATATCCGAGATTTAAAAAATCAGTTCCATTTTCTATACACCATTTCCAGTCGTTAAGTGGAGGGTATGAATTTGAAATATCAGTATACAGTGAAGTTGGATTAAGATGATATTTCAAAAAAAATGTGTAATGTTCTCTATCAATTTTTTTAGATATTTTATCAATATTATAATATTTTAAAAACATATTTTTGTCGAAAGAGAAGGCAGTTTTAAGGTGCATTACATCAGGGATAGCAAAGTCAAAAACATTGAGAGAAACGTTAATTTTTTCATATTTAGTAGTATTATTATCTGCTTGAGCACTTACAATGATTTCAAAATTATATTTACCAGCATTAACATTATCAGGTATATGATAATTAAGCCAGAAAGACTTACTTTCTCCTGCTTTAATCATAGACAGGTTTGGAGAAAATTTGAATCTTAATAAATTTTTTTGGAGTGTATCAATTTCAGCTGGAGCCAGTGGATCGGCAAACCATCCTTCTTTAACACCAGGATACGCACTGTTATCACAGTATGCGTACTCACCTGAAAAACATTCTACTTCTTGATAATATAAGTCCAATCCATGAATATCAATTTTAATATTATAAATACTGTCGACAAAAGGGACAACTAATATTTGCGTTGATTCCCATTCACCCTTACAAACATTTATTTCTATTTTATTAACTGGTTCAGGTAAATTATTTCCATATTTATCTATTTTAAAAATTGAATGCATTGGTGTAATGCCAAAAATTGTATTTGTATAATTAGATTTCTTATGGTGTATTTTCAGATAATTTTTATAAAATCTCATAAAATTATTTTTATTAACATTATGATGTAAATTTGAAACAATACCGTTAAGGTTTTCTTTTAATTGGATTTTATTATTATCTTTCAAAATATTTTTAGAAAAATTTTCAATTATTTGATTTTTTTCGACTAAATCATTCTTCCAAATTTTTTTACTTAAATTTTTAAAAAAATCATTTGTTGAATATGAATTAAACGTAATATTTAAATGTAATATATTTGAATTTTTATAATCTATCGATAATAAAAATAATATTACAGTAATTGCTATTGCATATTTACAAAATTGTTTAGTTGTCAAAAAATTTTTTTGTTTAGAAGCCATAATAAATAAAAGGATTTTCTTTATTGAACAATAAACTTATTGCTATAAAGAGTACAAGTAAACACAAGTTTAGCAGTGAAGGTTTAAAAGATTCAATTATGTTTTTTGTATTTTTAATTTTTCTTGCAATGAACCAGCTTACAATCAGGAGAATTACAATAATGAAATTTGCTTTTATGGGCCAGAGTATATAAAATTCATTATAATATATAAAAATGCTTTTTATACTTAACATACCTTCGGCAACAGTAAGTGCCTGTGAAAGTCCATTGGCAGTAAAAAGCAACCAGGTAAAGTTTAAAAAAACAAACATAAAAATAAATCTTATAATTTTAGGAATTTTTAAATTTTTAAACATCAAAAATGCTATAATAGCCAATGCATTTAATAATCCCCACAAAACAAACTGAATATTCATTTTATGCCATATTCCCATTATAACAAATGTAAAAAGTAAGGCTATTGAACAGGTAAAGATATTTTTTCTTTTTCTGGTTAAAGGTTTTGCAATATTATTTATAAAAAAACTTGTAAAGGTAATATGCCATCTTTGCCAGAAGTCTTTAATATTTTGAGCTTTGAATGGTGAATTAAAATTATCTGGCAATTTTATATTGAATAATAAAGCAATGCCTGCTGCCATACCTGAATATGCATAAATATCAAAAAAAATATTGAAAGTGTTACATAATGCAACCACCCAAGCCTGCACAAAATTTAGCGATTGTGAATCAAAGCCATTTTTG
Organism: Bacteroidota bacterium; assembly: GCA_022708585.1. Lineage (GTDB taxonomy): Bacteria > Bacteroidota > Bacteroidia > Bacteroidales > JAKIYJ01 > JAKIYJ01. The sequence goes on along the minus strand of JAKIYJ010000054.1, from coordinate 372 downwards.
ACTATATTTGAAAAGGTATCTGCAAATACTACTTTCAGAAACAGACAATAAAAAATGACGAAAAGAGCAGATGCAATATTTTTATAGTTAACTTTTAAAGAATCTTTTGTAAACTGTGAAGTAAAATCGGTGTATGATATGAGGGGTCCTGCAATAAGTTTTGGAAAAAATGTTGAAAAAGTCAGATAATCAATAATATTATTTTGTTTAATTAACTTTTTTTTGCATTCAATTAAATAAAATATTTGTTGAATAATAATAATTCCATATCCGACAGGAATCATCCATTCCTGTGTATGATAATAGGTTTTAAATACATAATTATATACAGTTAATAAAGGCAATGTATATTTAATAATTAACCATGCAACA
>JAKIYJ010000053.1 GCA_022708585.1 Bacteroidota bacterium | reverse complement strand
GCCATCTACTCTAATTATTAGTGGACCTGCATATACCTGCATCGGAATAGGCAATCAGTTTTATAGTGTTACACCTGTTGCGGGAGTACCTTACTATACATGGTCAGTACCAGCAGGGGCAACTATTGTTTCGGGTCAGGGTACTACCACTATTGAAATAAGCCTTGCATACCCATTTACAGGCGATATAACTGTTACACCTTCAAATTTTTGCTTCACAGGAACAGGCAATACCTTAAATGTTACTGTATATAGCGATAATGTATGGTTGGGCAATAATACCGACTGGGATGACATTAACAATTGGACATGTGGCGTTGTACCGGCTTCAAATATCAGCGGAACAATACCATCTAATCCCGTTGGTGGAAAATTCCCTGTTATTTCAACAAATAATACCAGCGAATGCCTTGATTTAACTATTGATAATGCTGCAAATATTACTATTACTTCAGGTTCAGATATTACTATTTATGGAAATATTACAAACAATGGCAATTCTGTGCTGGGTCCTGGAAAGGTAATATTTGCAGGTACTAACCAAACCGTCAATGGTGTAATTAAAACAGGCAGTATAACTATCGATTTTGGCAGTAATGTTACACTAACTTCACCAGGTAATACCTTATCTGATATATTATTATGTAATGGAATACTTAATACAAATGGTTATTTAACTTTATTGTCAACAGCAACAGGTACAGCGTTGGTAAATGGCAGCGGTATAGGTTTTATTAATGGAACTATAACTCAACAAAGATTTATTTCTGCATCTAAAAATAAGGGATATAAACATTTTTCAACTTCTTTCAGCAATTCAAAAGTAGGCGATTTTGCTAATTTTATGACTCTGTATCTTGGTTCTCCGAGTTCAACGCCATTCCCAACATTATTTAAATTTTCCGAAGCTCAGGCAACTCCTCTCTTCTCAAATGGATGGGTGGCAGCAGCTCCTGTTGGATCTTTGAATACTCCTATTGGTATTGGTGAAGGCTATACAGCTCAATTTGGTTCTGGTTCTCCAAATGACGTTACGGCTTATTTTTCAGGATTAGTTAATAATGGTAATATATATATTAATCTTACAAACTTGAACCCGGGTCCCAATAAGGGTAATGGGTGGAACCTTGTAGGCAATCCATATCCTTCGCCAGTGGATCTGGATAAACTAAATTATACTGCTGCCAACATAAATAAAAGTGTTTCTATCTTCATTTCTACGACAATGTACTATGGATATTACGGATATTACAACTCTGGTTCGCACATGTCGCTTAATGGAGGTACACGATATATAGGCTCCTTGCACGCATTCTTTGTACAGTGCAATGATCCTAATGGTGGAACTCTATTATTTACAAATGCTATGAGAAGTACTGTTGTAAATACTGCTTTATATAAAAATGATTATACAATAGATTTCCCAATGGTAAAACTTTCAGCTTACTTGAATTTTGAAAACAGTCTGAAAGATGAAACTGCAATAGTCTTTAATAATAAAGCTACTTTTAATAATGATGCCGATTATGATGCTGAAAAAATTATGAATACAGAACCGGAAATGCCTAATATTTATTCTATTACAAATAATAATAAATATGCAATTAATGGCTTGCCGGAAGATTTTACCTCTATAAAAGAAATACCTCTTGGTTTTGCAATTCATAAAAATGGAATCTATACGATTGAAGTTTCTGAAATAGTTAATTTTCCTGAGGATATAAATGTGTATCTTGAAGATAAAACAACAGGAATAACACAAAATTTAAATTTTGATCCTGTTTATAAATTTTTTGCGGATGTTAATTCTTCTTACGAAGGGAGATTTGTTCTTAAATTTGCAGAAGCTAACTCAACTTCAATAACTGAACAAACTGAACAAAATCCTTTTAATTTATTTGCCTGTGCAATAGAAAAACAAGTGCAAATAGAAATAGAAGGAGTTAAGCCAAATGCAATGATTCAAATATACGACCTTGTTGGGAAATTGATATTATCAGAAAGAATAAATTCTGATGGGAAATATGTTTTTAATACATCAAGTGCAGGAGGGACATATATTTTACGGTATTCTGATGCTGAACATAACAAGGTTCAAAAACTGTTAATAAAATAAAAAGAAATGTTAATAAAAACAAAAATGCATTATCAATAAAGACAATGCATTTTGAAAATTAAATATTTTAAATTTACTTTATATAAATATTCAGTTATTTTATAGTAACATTTCTAATATTTAACTAAAATATTTCATTTTAACGTTATAATTATTTATTTCAATTTCTTTCTTTATGTTCACTTGTACATTGGGTATCAAAGTAGATACGTTGTTTTTCATTTAATAAATTTCTGATGTCTTGCTTGTGTCTTGCTCTGATTTTCATTTTTTGATTTTGTAAAGCGGTTATTTCATCAATTGTTGCGTCAATTTCTGATAATTTAACATTTTCGCCAGTTTCAAGTGTTTTTAGTCTTGCCTGTGCTTCTTTACTTTTAAGGTTTAACTGAAGCATTTCCTTTCTAAATTTAATTTTCAAATCATCAATTTTCTTTTGCTGGTCAGGGGTTAAATCTGGTATATTCATACATGACTTGCCAGGGTTATCCTGTTCTTTCATACATGTTTGTTCACATTTGCCTTTTGGACCTTTTTGTTCCTGAGCAAAAATCTGATTGCTGTTAAATAGCAGAAATCCTGCTAAAAGCACAGCTGCTAAAGTTACATTTTTCGTTTTCATTTGTGTGTGTTTTAAATTATTATTTAGGTTTATTTTTATTTTGTTGTTGTTTATCAAAATTATTTAATCTATGAGAAAAAAAATCACGCAAGTTGCTTATTAACAATTTCTGCAATTTCATTATCAATTAATATTCGTCCGCAATATTCACAGACTATAATTTTTTTATGCATACGAATATCGAGTTGACGTTGAGGTGGTATTTTGCTAAAGCATCCGCCGCAGGCATCTCTTTCAACTAAAACGATAGCAAGGCCATTGCGTGCATTTTGACGTATTCGGGTGTAGGCGTTGAGTAATCGTGGTTCTATATAAGATTGAAGTTCAATTGATTTTTTCTTTAATTTAGATTCTTCCTTTTCAGTTTCATTAATAATATCTACGAGTTCTTTTTTTTTGTTAACAAAATCTTTTTTCTTTTCGTCGAGTTTTTGGATAGATTGAGCGACCGTTTCATTTTTTACTTCAAGAGATGCTGTGTATTCTTTGATTCTTTTTTCGCAAAGTTGTATTTCAAGGTCCTGATATTCTATTTCCTTTTTAATAGCATCATATTCTCTATTATTGCGAACGTTCATCAATTGAGTTTCATATTTTTTTATCAGAGATTTGTGTTCAACAATAGCATTTTGTTTTTCAGCAATTTGAGTTTTAAGATCTTCAATTTCTTTATTAAGATTTTCAATTCTTGTTTCTAACCCGGCTATTTCATCTTCAAGATCCTGAACTTCTAATGGCAGTTCGCCTCTAATAATTTTAATTTTATCAATTTCGGAATCTATTTGCTGAAGACTGTACAGGGCAATTAGTTTTTGTTCAATTGAAACTTCAGGATTTTTTTCATCCTGCTCAGATTTATCAGGGTTTTTAAATATAATAGTTTCAACGTCATTATTATCTGTTTTATCTACATATTTTTCATTTATTTTTATTTTTTTTCTGGAAGTATTAGAATCAGTCATATTTTTATCATTTTTAACAGATGATTTTTTGCTGTTTTTATCATCAGATTTTGATTTAATTTCGGACTTGTTCATATTTAATATATTACAAGGATTTCAGGAATAATTAACAGGATTTTTTTCTTTATCAGAAATAAAGATTGCAAAGTTAGGAAAATTTTTAATAAGTATATCTCTAATAATTTCTCTTGCAAATATTTCGGTTTCAAAATGCCCGCAATCGGCCAGTAGTATAGAATTTTCTGCTTCAATAAAATTATGATATTTTAAATCAGCACTAATAAATGCATCTTTTTTTTCATTTATTGCATTTTTAATTAAAAAAGAGCCTCCTCCGGTGCATAAAGCAACTGTTGTAACATTTTTATCATATAATTCATTATGCCTGATGCAAGGGATTTTAAATACATTTTTCAAAAGTTGAATAAAATCAGTTTGTTTTAATGGAGAAGTTAAAATGCCACTTATACCACTTCCAGCTTTTTCCCATTTATTTTTTAGATTATAAATATCATAAGCAACTTCTTCATAAGGATGACTTTCAAAAAGGGCTTTTAAAATTTTATTTTCAAGGTAAGAAGGGAATACGGTTTCAATTCTAATTTCTTTACCGTGATATGTTTCGTTTATATGGCCTGAATATGGGTTAGTTCCTTCCAGTGGTCTAAAAGTTCCTGTACCCTCTACATTAAAACTGCACTTATCGTAGTTGCCTATATGACCTGCACCTGCGTTAAAAAGTGCTTCTCTAACCTTTTCAGCATGTTCAACAGGACAAAAAGTTACAAGTTTTCTAATAAAATTATCTGTAGGAGATAGTATTTTTATATCTACTAAACCTAATCGCTTAGCCACATATTTATTCAATCCATCGTAATAATTATCAAGATTTGTATGAATAGAATACAGTGCAATATTATTTCTAATAGCTTTTATCAAGGTATTGCTTGCATCAGTACCTTCTATAATTTTTTTCAAAGGAGAAAAAATCAAGGGATGATGACTTATCACAAGTTGACATTGTTTTTCAATAGCCTCGTCTATAATATTACTATTTATATCGAGAGATATTAATATTGAATTTATTTCCTGTGAAGTATCGCCTGTTTGTAAACCACAATTGTCATATTCTTCCTGCAATGCAAGAGGGATATTATTTTCGATGATTTGTATTATTTCTTTAAGTTTAATACTCATTTTAATAAAAAACAAAATTAATCAATTAACAAATTGATAATATAATATAAATATAAAATTTTATAAATTTTGTTGTCTTTTTTAAAAAATTGAATTAGGTTTGCCAAATAATTAGAAACATAAAAATAAAATGAAGAAATGACAAAAAATGATTATTGCGTTATAATGGCAGGCGGAGTTGGTACACGGTTTTGGCCTATAAGTAGAACAACACATCCCAAACAGTTTATAGACATATTAGGAACTGGGGAAACATTAATACAACAAACATATAAAAGATTTTTAAAAATTTTTCCTCGTGAAAATATTTTTATTATTACCAATATAGCCTATAAAAATCTTGTGAAAGAGCAAATAGAAGGTATTGAAGACAGGCAGATTATATGTGAAACAGCCAGAAGGAATACCGCACCCTGTATAGCTCTGTCAAGTCATAAAATATCTTTGATTTGTCCTGATGCCAATGTTGTTTTTGCTCCTTCCGACCACATTATTATGGATGATGATATTTTTATTGAAATTATTCAATCGGCTTTGAACGCAACACGAAAAAATGACTGGCTGCTTACGCTTGGGATAACACCCACTCGCCCTGATACTGGTTATGGATATATTCAATTTAAGGATGAAATCGTTTTTCCAGAGGACCCACGAATATTTAAGGTTAAAACTTTTACTGAAAAACCGGCTTATGAAATGGCTAAATCTTTTGTAAACAGTGGCGACTTTTTATGGAATTCGGGAATATTTATATGGTCTTTGAAGAGTATTTTAAATGCGTTTGATAAATATTTACCTGAAATAAACGATTTGTTTGCAGATGCCTCCAGATATTTAAATACTTCGCAAGAAGAAGATTATATAAGAGATACATACACAGTATGTAAAAGTATATCAATAGATTATGGCATTATGGAGAAGGCATCAAACGTTTATGTGCTCAGGTCAAATTTTAGATGGTCTGACCTTGGAACATGGGGCTCTCTTTATGAGATATTGCCTAAAAATGAAGAAGAAAATTGCATTAATGGTAAAAATATTATAACTTATGATACAAATAATTGCATTATAAATATAAATAAAAATAAACTTGCTGTAATACAAGGCTTACAGGATTATATTGTAGTCGAAGCCGATAATGTACTGCTGATTTGTAAAAAAAGTGAAGAACAGCAAATACGGAAATTTGTAAATGATGTATTAGTAAAAAAAGGAGAAAAATATATTTAATTTTTGAGAGGGAAGTGTGTTCTGATTTTACGATTCTTGATAAATATTATCCCCGCAAATGCTGAAACAAAATAGTATTATTTAAAAAATTAACAGTTTTAATCGAAAATATAAAACATTTTGGTTGTCCGACCAGGGTTCGAACCTGGACTCTTCTGAACCAAAATCAGACGTGTTGCCAATTACACTATCGGACAATTTTTTTGCAAAAATAAAAAAAAATATTAATATCATTTTATAAAAATGATAAAATATTATTATAAAAATAGAAAACAAAAAAAATTGGCAATGTGGAATTGATTTTTTGATTTATTTTGTAAGACTTAAAAATTGAATTCACCTCGAAAAGTATATAAATTAAATTATAATTGAATTTATCTATGAAATTTTAATTTATTATATCAAAAAAACGATTCAAAATAAAAATGAATTTTGGAAATAGTCCCCCCAAAAATAAATATTATGGCTAATACAATAGTTGTTTTTACTGGAGCTGGCATCAGTGCTGAAAGTGGCATCCCTACTTTTAGAGATTCGGATGGGTTATGGTGCAATTATGATATTAATGAGGTAGCAACACCAGAAGCATGGGAAAGAGATTATAAAAAAGTACTTGAATTTTATAATCAAAGAAGGAAAAATATTATGGAAACTGAACCCAATGCTGCTCACTATGCATTGGTTAAACTTGAAGAAAAATACAGGGTTTTTGTTATAACTCAAAATATTGATGATTTGCATGAAAGAGCAGGATCAACCAATGTAATTCATTTACATGGTGAAATATTCAAAGCAAGAAGTACTGTTGATCCCAATTTAAAATATGATATTAAAGGCTATGAACTTAATCCTGGTGAATTGTGCAAATATGGCAAACAATTAAGACCTGATGTGGTCTGGTTTGGTGAAGAAGTTCCAATGATGAGTGAAGCATATAGAGTTCTTAATTTATCTGATTGTTTGATAGTTATTGGCACTTCGCTCCAGGTATATCCTGCTGCATATATTATTTATAACGCCTCTCCCAATATCCCCAAGTTTATTATAGATCCTCAGGCAAGTCAGGTAAATAACATAAAAAATTTGAAAATTATTTGTAAAAAAGCCGGTGAAGGAACACCCGAATTAGTAGATTATATATTGAAAAATGGATTTTAAAATAAAAAGTTCAATAAATGAACCCACCCCGAAAAGTCTAAAAATTTAATTTCAACAATTTCGTAATTAAATTTATCTATATTTTTAATTAATTTATCTATGAAATTAATTTATTTATTTTATCAAAAAACAATTCAAGATAAAAATGACTTTTCGGAGTGGGCTCATAAATTAATATATAAATAATATTATTTATATAAAATTTATGCATAAAATATTGCCAAATAAATATATAATTATATTTATTTTTACTTTTTTATTGTTTATTGTAGATGCCCCTTATAAAAAAAATAAACCTCCTGTAATAAAAGATATTCAACAAATTAAAAAAGATGGCAAGCTAATAGCCATAATTGATAATAATTCTATTGACTATTTTATATATCGTGGTCATCCAATGGGATTTCAACTTGAACTGCTACAAAATTTTGCTGATTATCTGAATGTTACTCTGGAGGTACAAGTAATAGAGGATTATAATAAAGCTCTAAAAAATCTTATAAATAATAAATGTGATATTATTGCTATGCCAGTGCCTGAAAATAAACTTTATTCAAAATATATTTCCCGTTCTGAACCTTTTGCTTATGTCCAATATCTACTTGTTCAAAGTAAACCTGATAATTGGCATACAATTTCTAATGATTCTCTTAATAAGATTTTAATAAAAAATGTGAATCAATTAAAAGGCAAAACGGTTTTTATTCCATCTCAATCTTCCCTGTATTATAAAATAAATAATGATTATATATTAATTGATGGAAACTCTATTTTTATCACAAGAATTCCTGATATAGGATATTATGAATTGATAACATTAGTAAATAAAGGTGAAATTAATTATGCAATGTCGAATGCACACATAGCCATATTATATAAAAATTTATTTTCGAATCTGGATTTTAATACTGCACTTCCGGTTTATGAATCTTTAAATTGGATTGTGAGGCATAATTCACCTGAATTACTTGATACTTTGAACTTATGGATTAAAGACTTTATTAAAACTGCTAAATATAAGAATCTTTATATAAAGTATTTTAAAAATCCTGTATATTCAGGAATGTTAAAAGACAAATATTTTTCATTAAATGGGAACAGAATATCTATCTATGATGAAGAATTGAAAAAGTTAAGTAATGAATTGGGCTGGGATTGGCGGCTGCTTGCTTCACTTATTTTTCAAGAATCCAGATTTGATACGGCTATCACAGGTGCTGGGGGTTCAATGG
>JAKIYJ010000052.1 GCA_022708585.1 Bacteroidota bacterium | reverse complement strand
AGGTGTCTTTCTCGTGTCTTCTGACGGTACTGAACAAATTGCTAATCTGACATCAGACAACAGCCCATTACTTGATAACAGCATTTCTTCCATAAGTATTGACCAAAACACAGGTGAAGTATTTATTGGTACAATCAAAGGAATCATATCATACAAAACAGGGGCTACTATGGGAAGCAAAACTTTTTCAAATGTTTATGCTTACCCTAATCCAGTAAAGGAAAATTATAACGGCGTTATTGCTATTAAAGGACTTGTTAGAAACGCTGACGTAAAAATTACTGATATCGCAGGTAATCTCGTTTATAAAACAATAGCAGAAGGGGGACAAGCAATATGGAACGGACGATATTTTGATGGGAAAAAGGTAAAAACAGGCGTTTATCTTGTGTTTTGCAGTAATAATGACGGCTCCGAAACAATCGTTACTAAAATTCTGGTTATAAATTAAAATTAGAAATGTTTATTTCAACACGTGCAATATCTTTAAATACTATAAAATTATCTGATAAAAAATTTATTGCCACTATATATACCGAATATTATGGACTTCAATCCTGCCTCGTTTATGAAAATACTCGTGTTAATAATTATTTAAGAATATTTAACCAATTTGCAATATTAGATATTGTTATTTTTCATAAACCTAATAAAACATTACAACAAATTAAAGAAGTTTCTATCAACTTTATTCCCCAAACTATACCTTTTGACATAAGAAAAATTACTCTGTCAACATTTATTAAAGAAATTATAATCGCCTCCATAAAAGAGCAGGAACAAAATAATGAATTGTTCAATTTCCTTGATAATACAATATTAAACCTTGATAATAAAACTACCGGGCTGGCTTTCTTTCACCTGCAATTTATGACAAATTTTCTTTCATACCTTGGCTGCAAACCAATAGATAATTATTCGAAAATATATAAATACTTCGACATGTTAGAAGGTCATTTTACTGATAAAAAACCATCTCATCCTTATGTTATCGAGCCTCCTCAAACTGCTGTTTTACACAACTTGCTGAATAATGATGATGAATATAACTTAAATAATTTAAAAAATAAAATGATAAGAGATAATATGTTGCAATTATTACTGGAATATTATAAAATTCATCTACCCGGTATGGGAAATATCAATTCACATAAAATTTTAAGGGAGGTTCTGGATTAATATCTTTATCCTTTTGCTAAAACACTTAATAAAATTTATTTAATCAATAAATTATTTTATGAATATATAAAATTAATAATTTAGCGGTATAAATATATTTTTTTATAGATTTGCATTCTTAATAAAAAATAATTTTAAATATTAAAAACTTAATAATGAAAAATAGAATAGTACTGTTAACTCTTTTTCTCTGTATTAATTTTATCACTTATGCTGGAAATGGGAATGATCCTACCGGAGGCCGTTCGGCAAGTATGGGTTATGCCTCTGTTTCACTTATTGACTTTTGGTCATTACAAAACAATCAGGCTGGTCTAGGTTATTACGACCATATTGCAGCTGGTATCTATTATGAGAATAGATTTCTGGTAAAGGAATTAAGCCTTAAAAGTGGAGGCTTTGTTTTACCCACTAAATCAGGTACTTTTGGAGCAAGTTTTAATTATTTCGGTTATTCTGAATATAATGAATCCAAAGCCGGTATCGCCTATGCTAAAAAATTTGGAGAAAAGTTTTCAGCTGGCATACAACTCGATTATATACAAACCTCTATAGGTGAAGAATATGGTAATAAAGGAGCAGTTACCTTTGAAATAGGGTTGATGTCAAAAATTACCAAACATCTTACCGTAGGTACTCATATTTATAATCCCATTCAACCTAAACTAACCGACTACAACAATGAAAGAGTACCTGCCAATATCCGATTCGGAGTTTCTTATTTATTTTCAGATAAAGCAACCCTTGCAGCCGAAGTATCTCAAGAAACCAATCAAAAAGCTTTCTTAAAAGCAGGACTGGAATATCACGTTATTCAACCTTTTTATGTTAGAGCTGGCATATCTTCCAATCCTGCCTTAACTACTTTCGGTTTTGGATTGGAACTTAAAAACTTTAACTTAGACTTCGCCTCTTCTATCCACCCAACTCTTGGTTACTCTCCCCAGGTCTCCTTTTTCTGGAATTTTAATTAACTTACAATTTATATATTTATAAATGTTTTTTAATTTTATTAATTACTACTTTTTATGAACCTTTATTTATTACCAAAAATTAATACAATTTATTATAAATAATGAATTTTTATAAAGACAAACAAATGAAATTTATTATTACCTTTTTTATTATGTTTTGCTTTATATCTTTGCCGAATCATCAACTTTCGGCTCAGGTTGAAGACACTATTCCTCGAGAAATTGAAGAAAATATTGAACAGCAAATCGAAAAATTTGCAGAAGAATCAGAAGAAGAACTTGACTTTACAGACTTACTAGACCAGCTCAATTATTTGCAAAAACATCCTATCAATCTTAACAGAACTAATTATGATGAACTGAAGCAAATCTTTTTTTTAACTGACATTCAGATAAATAATTTACTTGATCATATTAAAAAAAATGGAAAACTGGCTACTATTTATGAACTCCAAACAATTGACGGCTTTACTCCCGATGTTATTGAAAAAATTTCCCCTTATATCCGCGTTGCAGAAGATGTAAAAGGAGCTACTCTCTCTCTTAAAGAAATATTAAATAATTCAAAAGGCGAATTTTTTTTAAGAGAACAACGGTATCTTGAAGAACAAAAAGGCTATAGTCCTATCAGTGATTCTGCCTTGCAAAAAAATCCCAACTCCCGTTATCTTGGCTCTCCAAATAGAATTTATACAAAATTCAGACTTAAATATTATAATAACATAAGTCTTGGTTTTACAGCAGAAAAAGACCCCGGTGAAGAATTCTTTAAAGGTACTCAAAAAAATGGATTCGATTTTTACTCGGCTCACTTATTTATTAAAGATATGTGGAAGTTTAAGGCACTCGCAATAGGAGATTATCTGGCTCAATTTGGTCAAGGACTTACATTATGGACAGGACTTTCGTTCGGTAAATCATCTGATGCTATTCTAATTAAAAAATTTGCTCCTGGTTTAAAAGCTAGCACTTCTTCTGATGAAAACCGCTTTATGCGAGGTGTAGCAACAACGGTTGGTATTGGACTTTTTGAAGTAACAGGATTTTATTCTAATAAAAAACTCGATGCTAATGTTAAAAATCAGGAAGATACTCTCGCAGTTGAAGATTTCTTTGTTAGTTCATTCGATGAATCAGGCATTCATGCTACTCCTTCTGAACTGAATAATAAAGACGCAGTAGGTGAAACTATTTATGGTGGAAGATTTGCTTATAAAACTGACAGAATCAATATAGGAAGTACTCTGGTAAAATATCTTTATGATTATCCAATACAAAAAACCATTAAACCATACAATCAATTTGAATTTAATGGTAAGGAAAATACTGTAATAGGGCTTGATTACAACTATGTTTTTAGAAACATTAACTTCTTTGGTGAAGTAGCAAGAAGTGAAAATGGAGGTATGGCTTTCTTAAATGGACTCATTGTGAGTGTAGATCCTAATGTTACTTTCTCTATTCTACATCGTGATTATGCAAAAGATTTTCAAAATTATTATACTGCTGGCTTTGCCGAAGGCTCAAATACTTATAATGAAAGAGGTCTTTATATCGGTCTCGAAACTAAATTTAGCCCCCAATGGATACTTAAAAGTTATGTTGATAACTTCTGGTTCCCCTGGCTTAAATCGAGCGTATTGGCACCTTCTAAAGGAGTTGAATACCTTAGTGAATTACTTTATAAACCTTCTAAACAGGTCTATATGTCTGGAAGAGCTAAAATAGAAAGAAAACAAGAGAATAATACTGCCGAAACTAATACAATGATATATTATTTACAAGATAAAGTAAAACAAAATTACCGCTACAGCATATCATACCAGGTTACTCCAACTTTAACTCTGAAAAATCGCTTTGAATATGTTAGATACGAAAAAGGAGATGCTAAACCAAGCGACGGCTACCTGATTTATCAGGACGCAAACTATAAACCAAAAAACTTTCCTTTATCTTTTAATATGAGATACGCAATTTTTAATACAGATTCTTATGATGCAGCACTCTATGCTTTTGAATCTGATGTGCTATACGCCTATTCCGTACCTTCTTATTATTATAAAGGAAGCAGAGCTTATATTGTAGTTCGCTGCCACGTTTCACGAAATCTGGATTTCTGGATTCGCTACGCAAGAACTTATTATACAAATAAAGATGTTATAGGCAGTGGCCTGACCGAAATACAAGGTAATCATAAATCTGAAATAAAAGCACAATTAAGATTCAAATTTTAAAATTTGTTTTATTATAATATTTATTAACTTAAAATTTATATAAATTATGTTTAAAGGACATCCTAAAGGCTTATTTGTAGCATTTTTCTCAAATATGGGAGAAAGATTTGGTTTCTATACCATGATGGCTATTTTAGTATTGTTTTTACAGGCTCGTTATGGATTGAGCGAAGAAGTCGCAGGCGACTATTACAGCTGGTTTTATTTTGCAATTTATGCACTCGCACTGATTGGAGGTATTATAGCTGATGCTACAAAAAGGTATAAACTTGTGATTTTGGTCGGGCTTATTGTTATGTTTTGCGGTTATTTGTTAATTGCCATACCCGGAATGTCACTCACCATAACTTTTATAGGACTTCTGATTATTGCATTAGGTAATGGATTGTTTAAAGGAAATTTGCAGGCTGTAGTAGGTCAACTTTATGATGACCCTAAATATGATAAAATAAGAGATTCAGCTTTTATGATTTTTTATATGGGAATTAATATAGGTGCCTTTTTTGCACCTTTTGCAGCGTCAGGAATAAGAGACTGGTACCTCAAATTAAATGGTTACCTGCACGATGGAAGTTTGCCTTTTATGTGCCACGCTTACCTCGACGGTACAATCACTGACCCCGATGCCCTTAATAAATTCCAATCATTAGCATTAACTGTCTCAGGCAAAGAAGCAAGTATAAACCAAATAACTCAACTGCCCCCAGATTATTTTACAAATTTCGCCAATAACTATTTAAATGTATTTTCAAGAGGATATAATTATGCCTTCGGCATTGCAGCCGGTGCAATGATAATATCTTTACTTATTTATATTATTTTTAATAAATATTTACCAAGTAAAGAAAAAATAATTAACGACAGAAAAGAATCAGAAACTCAAAAACCCGAACAGAAACTAAACACCAGGCAGGCATGGATAAGTTCATTATTATCATTGGGTTTAATGATAGTTACTTCATTCATTTTCTATGTTCTTATGGATAATATTGCATTAGGATTAGCAATAGGACTATTTATAGGCTTTGTATCATGGATATTGCAAATGTCTTCAAAAGAAGAACGCCCAAGAGTTAATTCCTTGATTCTGGTGTTTTTTGTGGTCATCTTCTTCTGGATGTCTTTTCACCAAAATGGATTAACTCTGACTTTCTTTGCCAGAGATTATGTTGTTAAAACTGTTGACCCTATAACTAATATTTTCTTTAACCTGAAATCAATGCTTTCTCTTATTGCTGCAATTGTAGGTATTGTATTATTAATAATAAAGAAAAAATCAATTCAAAAATTGTGGGGATTTTTAATATTTGCAGCAGGTACAGCATTAACTTATTACTTTGTTTCAGGCTATTCTGCCGAAAACCCAATTGCCCCCGAACTGTTTCAATCTTTTAACCCTTTATTTATTGTAGCTCTTACATTCCCCGTTATGGGCTTTTTCTCCTGGCTCCAAAAGAAAAATATAGAACCTTCTACTCCCCGAAAAATTGCTATCGGTATGATTATAGCCGCTCTGGGTTTCTTTATTATTATGATTGCTTCTCTTAATGTTGTTTCTCCTCATGAACTGCAATATATAGAAAATGGTGTAATTAAATATAAACCTGTACCAGACTCTTCCAGAGTTGTACCTTACTGGTTAATAAGTAGTTATCTGGTGTTAACTATCGCCGAACTCTTCCTGAGCCCAATGGGTTTATCCTTCGTGTCAAAGGTCGCTCCTAAACGGTTCCAAGGTTTGATGCAGGGTGGCTGGCTCCTGGCTACTGCCGTTGGAAGTAAACTCCTCTTTATTGGCAGCTACTTCTGGACCCGCCTCGACTTATGGGCTCTATGGACAATATTCATCGTTTGCTGCTTGCTCTCGGCTATATTTATGTTCTCTATAATGAAAAGACTTGAATCTGCAACCTCAGATAATTAATACTGAGTCCAATCCGAAAAGTCTATGAATTAAATTCTAATTAAGTTCATCTATATTTTTAATTAATTTATCTATGAAATTAATTAATTTATTTTGATAAAAATAATTCAAAATAAAAATAACCTTTTAAAGTGAATTTAACTTTTGAATACAATATAATTACTTGTAAAATCTATTAAAGCTGAATATTTCATTAAAATATCACCGCCAAGCAACCCATCAATATCTGGTAATTTTATTTTCCTGTATTGTTCGTTAATATTATCAAGA
Organism: Bacteroidota bacterium; assembly: GCA_022708585.1. Classification (GTDB taxonomy): domain Bacteria; phylum Bacteroidota; class Bacteroidia; order Bacteroidales; family JAKIYJ01; genus JAKIYJ01. Next base: position 1,981 of record JAKIYJ010000052.1, on the reverse strand, counting down.
TTCATAGTAAAAAAAGGTATATTTTCTATAATAAAATCGTTGAATGATACCGTTTGAGCAATAAATTCATTCACATCAGGCAATGAGGAATCAATACCTGTAATGGGAGAAGTATTTACTTCTTTTTCAATATGTGGAAATAAAGTATTTAAAGTTTCAAGGTTAATTACCGACCGTGAAGCTCCTGTATCAACAATAAAACGTAAGGAATTATTTTTTACCATACAAGTTGCAATCAATTGACACCCTGTTAAATCTGGTGAAAAAATCTCAAACTGTTGTTTATCATTATAGTCAATATTTAGTTTCCATAATTTTAAAATATCACAACCCAACAATCCATTGATTCTTTGAAAGTTTAAATAATCAAAAACCTCATTAATATGTTCCAAGTCAATAATAATAAATTCAAAATTCTTTATATTAAACTGTTTAAAAGTAAGTTCAGGAATTATAGCCTTAAAACTGGAAAGTAAGTTATTGCCAATACCGGTACCACGAGCTTCTGGTACCCTATGTCTGTTTTGTTGCTGCTGATGTAAATTATCAATAAAAAAATTCGATATTACACTTCTTGATGCTCCTGTATCTACAACCATTCTGATAGGTTTATCATTTATATGACAATTAATAACAATTTGTTGCCCATTGTCATCAAGGTCAATAATATTGAAAGGTACATAAATCATAACAAATGTTTTTTTAAATATTTAGCTGTATATCCAGATTCATTTTTTGAAATTTCTTCCGGAGTGCCTTCACAAACTATATAACCACCTCTTTCACCACCTTCGGGACCAAGGTCTATGATATAATCAGCCATTTTAATGACATCCATATTATGTTCAATTATTAATACGGTATTACCAAGTTCTACAAAGCGATTCAATACATTCATAAGTATCCTGACATCTTCAAAATGCAAACCCGTTGTAGGTTCATCTAAAATATACAAAGTTTTTCCCGTGTTTTTTTTAGAAAGTTCTGTTGCCAGTTTAACTCTTTGTGCTTCGCCGCCCGATAAAGTTGTTGATTGCTGCCCTAACTTTAAATAACCCAATCCTACATCATTTAATGTTTTTATTTTTGAAAATATTGAAGGTATATTTTCAAAAAAATCTATTGCAACCTCAACAGTCATATTAAGTACATCATTAATAGATTTGCCTTTATATCTAATTTCCAGTGTTTCTCTGTTATATCGCATTCCATTACAGTTATCGCATACAACATAAACATCTGGTAAAAAATTCATTTCTATGGTTTTATAGCCATTTCCATGACAAACTTCACATCTTCCACCAGGTGTATTAAATGAAAATCTGCCAGGTTTGTAACCTCTCATTCTAGCAGCAGGCAACGTAGCAAACAAATTCCTAATATCTGTAAAAACACCCGTATAAGTTGCAGGATTGGATCGGGGTGTTCTACCAATAGGTGATTGATTTACTTCCACGACTTTATCAACATATTCCAATCCTTCAATGCTATCATAAGGTAAAGGATCTTTTAAAGAACGATAAAAATATTGACTTAAAATAGGCTGAAGGGTTTCAGTTATCAAAGAAGATTTTCCGCTACCCGACACACCTGTAACACAAATCATTTTGCCGAGGGGAAATGAAACATTGATATTTTTTAAATTGTTTCCCTTTGCTCCTCGAAGAATTAAAAAATTTCCATTTCCTTTTCGAATTTTTGCTGGTATTTCAATTCGTTTTTTACCTTTTAAGTAAGAAGAAGTTAAAGTGTCAGCTTCTAACATTTTAGCTGGTTCACCTGCAAAAACAATTTCACCACCCATTCGTCCCGCTCCTGGACCTAAATCAATAAGATAATCAGCCGCAAGCATAATGTTTTTATCGTGCTCAACAACAATAATTGAATTTCCATTGTCTCGAAGTTGTTTCAACGAATGGATCAGCTGTAAATTATCGCGTTGATGTAGTCCGATACTGGGCTCGTCCAAAATGTACAACAC
>JAKIYJ010000051.1 GCA_022708585.1 Bacteroidota bacterium | reverse complement strand
GTAAAAACCGAAAGGGTATAAACACTAAAACAATAAATCTGGTTGCTAATACTCAGCCCAACGAAAAGATTTTAAAAATAACGGCTAATGTTGTTTCACCTTAAAAAATAAAAATCATAAAAATCATAAAAATCATAAAAATATGAACAATTTAATATTAAACATTTTACTTCAAGCTCAACAATCCCCCAAGAAGGGTAGTGGATTGAGTGCTTTATTGCCTTTAATCCTGATTATTTTAGTTTTTTATTTATTTTTTATACGTCCTCAGACAAAAAAGAATAAAGAACTTAAAAAATTCCGTGAAAACCTCAAAAAAGGAGATAAAATAATAACAATTGGTGGTATTCATGGTAAAATAGTAGAAGTTTCAGAAAAAACAGTAATTATAGAGACAGAAGGGCAAACAAGGCTTAAAATGGAAAAAAGTGCCATAGCTCAACAATATTCTGGTGAAGAATTATCTCAAAAATAATAAAATGATTAGATAATAAGGTAGATATTGAGGTTATTTAAGAAACCTTTTATGGTCAAGAAAAACATTTCTGGAATAAATAAAAATATTAAAATTGACAATAAAACTCGAAATGAATTTTTTATTTTTCTTTTATGCCTTTTACTGTCTGCTCTGAGCTGGCTAATGATTGAACTGTCAAAAGAATATACTATTGAGTTTACTTTCCCATTAAAATACATTAATACTGAAAAACGCAACTTGTTAATATCGGAAGCCCCTGATAATATTTCTGCATATATTACAGCTAATGGATATAAAATTATAAAAATGAAATATTTTGAAACATTAGATACTCTTTTATTGGATGTTACAAAAGTTAAAATTAATCAAAGCAATAACAAAACATATACAGGATGGGCAAAAGCCAGAGATGTAGTGGCTTTTAATCAAAGAAAATTATATAATAAAAAAATAAATGCAACAAAAACGGATACTTTATTTATTACTTTTACAAAAGCCGCCTATAAACAGGTAAAGGTGAGTCCCGATTTGAATCTTGTTTTTGCAAAAGGATATGAACAGGCTGATTCTATTATAATAGAACCTAAAACTGTTAATATTAAAGGATTTGATAGCGTAATAAGTAAAATTGACTTTATAAAAACAGAATATTGTAAAATTAAAAATATTACTTCAAATAAAAAAATTTATTTAAAACTATTACCACCAGATAAGAACATATTTATTTCGCCCGATAGTGTTAAAATTATTATTCCTGTTAAAAAAACAAAATAATCAAAATGTTAAAAGTAGCACTTACCGGTAATATTGGAAGTGGAAAAACCACAGTTTCCAGGATTTTTAAAATCATAGGAATACCTGTATTTGATGCCGACAGTGTTGCAAAACAACTTTATGAACGAAAGGAAATTATAGATAAAATCATACAAATTTTTGGTAAAAACATTATTAATAACGATACACAAATAAATAAATCATTACTTGCAAATTTAATTTTTAATGATAATATAAAACTTGACAGCCTGGTCAAAATTATACATCCACTGGTTAAAATTGAATTTAGAAAATGGTATAAAACACTTGATTCATCGGCAAAATATTGCATACATGAATCGGCTGTGATTTTTGAAGGCAATTTTCAAGAAGATACAGATTATGTTATATTGATTAAAGCTCCCAAACATATACGTTTTGAAAGAGTAAAAAAAAGAAATGGATGGGATGAAGAAACTATAATGGCTCGTGAATCTAATCAATGGGATGAAGATATGAAAACAAAATTGAGTGATTTTATTATTATTAACGATGATATTCGGGCTGTTTTACCTCAAATATTGACAATTCATAATAAATTAATAACAAGTAATTAAACATAAAACAATGACTTTATTCAAAATAAATGTTGTTCAAAAATTTTGTTTTCTCATACTCTCGTCCTCGTTTGTAACGAGGACACAACTGCCATACAAGAAAATGGCGAAAAGAAAAATCACCGCTGTGGAAATAATATTCTCAAACCTCTCCATTTTCATAACACCAATAACTTTACAAACTTTATAACTTTATAACTTTATGAACTTTATGAACTTTATGAACTTTATAAACTTAATGTATTATGCATAATTACAACAATTTTTTAGAATAAAGCCAAAACAATCAAGGTTTGTCTAATTAAAAAAAATGAATTATGATTACAGATCTAGGCATAGGATCACGAGTTAAACACCATATATACGGTACTGGTGTTATTATACAGGTTAGAACCGATTCTTATGAAATAACTTTTATGGAACATGGAATTAAGAATATACTAAAAAATGCGCAGGGTTTAGAAATAATAGAAGCAGTTGAAACTCCTTCTGATTTAATTAGTTATGAAAAAATAGAACGCCGTTTAATAAATATATTACGTGATTTTTCCGATATTCAAGAAACAGTACCATTGGCAGGAAAATGGACAGGAGGAAAACTGATTCTCGTACCAGGCAATAATACACTTAAAGAAAAAGAAATGCCCATTGAAGTTTTTTTTCATAAAATTGTGATGATTCGCGATAGAATACGAGTACTTGAACAGAGAGTTAACAGCAGTAATTTGATTGATGAAGAAAAAGTTAATATTCAACAATATATTACCAGAATATATGGCAGTTTAACTTCTTTTAATGTATTATTTAAAAATAAAGAGGATCAATTTGTAGGAGAGAAATAAGAGAAATATTGATATTTTTAAAATTATATTATAATGTAATTCAGTAAGTTATATTTTAATATATTCATATTTTTATAAAATAGAATCAAAATATAAGTTGTGATTAAGAAAGTAAACGTTTTATTTGTATTAATTTGTTTTGTTTTCAGTTTAAGAGTTCAATCTCAGACGCGGGGAAATTATACATACCAATTTTTAAATATTAGTAATTCACCACGAGTAACAGCATTAGGCAGTAATTTTGTTTCAGTAAATGATAATGATATAAATCTTGTTTTAGGGAATCCTTCTCTCATAAATAAAAATATACATAATTTTCTTGGTTTAAGTTTTATTGATTATTATTCTGATATTAAAGCAGGTTATTCAACTTATTCTAGAACTTTTAAAAAATATGGCAGTTTTGCAGCCACTTTGCAATTTATTAATTATGGCAAATTTATAGAAACTGATGCAACAGGGGAAACTTATGGAGAATTCACTGCTGGTGAATATGCTCTTAATCTTGGTTGGGGACGGGCATTGGATTCATCTTTTTCAATAGGAGCAAATCTGAAATTCATTTATTCTAATCTTCAAGATTATAACTCATTTGGCATTGCAACAGATATAGCTGGAAATTATTACTCATCAAAACATAATTTGTCTGCTTCCATAATTTTAAAAAATATAGGGAGACAAATTACTTCGTATCAAAAGGGAAATAGAGAAAATATACCATTTGAAATTCAATTTGGTTTATCTAAAAAACTTGAACATACACCTATAAGATTACATTTTTTAGCTAATAATTTACAGAAATGGGATTTAACAAATGAAACTGATAATTATTCTTATATGAATAATACTATTGATACATTAAAGCGGAATGGATTTGAAAAATTTTTAGATAAAGGAATGAGGCATTTAGTGTTTGGAGTCGAGTTTATACCATCAAAAAACATTAATTTAAGTATAGCATATAATTACAGAAGGCGAAAAGAGTTAAAAGTAGATTCAAAACCGGGCTTTACGGGTTTTTCCTGGGGCATTGGAGTAAAAATTTATAAGTTCAGAATTGATTATGCGCGAACCATATATCATCTTGCAGGAGCTCCCAATAACATTAGCATCGCAACAAATATGGGACAATTTTTTGACAAGGTTAAGTAATGTCTGTCCATAAAGTCCGATTTTATCGTTATTCTCAGCCTTCAAATCAGTTATGTACCTTATTACACTCCCGATTTTCAGGCTATCGAAACCTCGAACTCGAACATTATGGACAAACTCTAATTGGTTGGTTTACCAAATGTTCGTCCCTACGGGACTTTGTAGGTCAGATTTATGTTATATCTGGCAAAAGAATTGAATAAAATAACAGCAGAGGAATTTGATATACTTTTTGCACTATCAGAGGAGATTTCCAAAATTCTTTCAGGTCTAATAAAAACTTTGTAACTTTACAAACTTTACAAACTTTACAAACTTTATAAACTTTATGAACTTTGTAAAGTTATTGGTGTTATGAAAATAGAGAGGTTTGAGAATATTATTCCATAGCGGTGATTTTTCTTTTTGCCATTTTCTTTTTTCTTTGTATAGCAGTTGCGTCCTCGTTACAAACGAGGACGAGCAAGGCATAATTATTTTTATAAAATAAATTAATTAATTTCATAGATAAATTAATTAAAAATATAGATAAAATTTAATTATAATAAAATTTATCAACTTTTCAGAATAGACTTATTTTTTTAATGTATTTTTATATCTGGATGTAAGTTGGTATTATGTATATTTGTTTTTTTTATGAAATTTTACATTTTTAAAAAATCAATCCTTTTTTTGCTTATGATTTTACGTATATGGATTAAAAACTCGATTCTTATTATTGTGTTATTTTTATCTTTTAAAGTGTTTGCTCAGGATGAAATACTTCTTATCAATGGCAAGTTATTAAAACATAAAGTGCTGTATGCTGATAATCAGTTTGTATCTATTGAGAAACCCAACAAGTTTCTTTTTTTAAAAACTGATGGTACAAAGGTTAAAAAAATGCCTGCTACATCAGTATTTTCTATCAAGTACAACAACTTTGACAATGAAACAATAATGTATAAGGCAGATTCTGTTTCTGGTCTGATTTTAAATATTGATAATATGCATTCTTTTGTATATGGTGAAAAATGGGGGAGGGAAAACTTCAAAGCACCATGGGCTAGTGTTTTTGGTTTTATAGCTGGTGCTGCTGGTGGATATTATCAGTTTTGGGGAGTGCCAGTTCCTGTGGTGGCTTCTATTGTTATTGGTATTATTCCACCTAAAAGTAAATATATTAACAGTTTCCCTGTTAAATATACAGGCGATCACTATTTTAAAGCAGGTTTTAATGATTTTGTCAAGAAAAAGAAAACTGGAAATGCAATAATAGGAGGATTTGCAGGTTTTTTAACTATGACTGTAATAACGTCATATCTTTCAAATCAGAATTGGTAAATTAACAAATAATTTTTATGGGTTACAGTTTTGAAGAAACCCCCATAGAATTTTTAAAGGGAGTTGGTCCCAAAAGAGCCGGGATACTTAAAAAAGAGTTAGGAATTACTACTTTTGGCGACCTGCTTGTTTATTACCCTTTTCGTTATATTGATAGAAGTAAATTCAATAAAATATCTGATATTGATTCTGACCAGTCTTTTGTTCAAATTAGAGGAAAAATTGTTCATTTTGAAACTATTGGAAAAAATAGAGCTACTCGATTGGTTGCGACTTTTAAAGATTCAAGTGGCTATATAAATCTCATCTGGTTTCAAGGGCTTAAATGGATTAAAGAAAAAATTAAAGATAATACCGAATATATAGTCTTTGGTAAACCTACTTTTTATAATAAATCTTTTAATATAATACATCCTGAAATTGAAGAGATAGAAACAGAACAAGACATAATTGCAAAAGGACTACAGCCTTTTTACAGTTCAACTGAAAAATTAAGAGTAATTGGGCTAAATAGCAAAGGGATAGCAAAACTTACCAGAAATCTTATTGATAACATTAAAGGAAGTTTAAACGAAACTTTGCCAGAGTATTTAATTCAAAGACTTAAATGTCTGTCACGCGAAGAAGCATTTGCAAATATACACTTCCCCGCTAATCACATAATACTTGAAAAAGCCCGTACAAGATTAAAATTTGAGGAATTGTTTTTTATACAATTACGATTAATGATGGCAAAAATTGTTAGAAATATTAAAAGTAAAGGACATAAATTTTCTATTATTGGGAATACTTTTAATGATTTTTATTATAATCATTTGCCGTTTGAACTTACCAATGCTCAAAAAAAAGTTATAAAGGAAATAAGAGCTGATGTTGCCACAGGTAAACAAATGAATAGACTATTACAAGGTGATGTGGGCAGTGGAAAAACTCTTGTGGCTTTAATGTCTATGCTTATGGCTGTTGATAATGGATTTCAGGCTTGTCTTATGGCTCCCACCGAAGTACTCGCCTGCCAACATTATGATACAATTTCTAATATGCTTGATGGAATGAACCTTGAAATAGAACTTTTAACGGGATCTACTAAAACATCTAAAAGAAATAAAATATATGAAAACCTTGTTTCGGGTAATCTTAAAATCCTTATAGGTACTCATGCACTTATTGAAGATACTGTTAAATTCAATAATTTAGGGCTTGTTGTTATTGACGAACAGCACAAGTTTGGTGTTACTCAAAGAGCTTCAATGTGGGAAAAGAACATTATTCCACCTCATATTTTGGTTATGACTGCAACTCCTATTCCGAGAACGCTTGCAATGACTTTATACGGGGATCTTGATATTTCTGTTATCGATGAATTGCCACCAGGTCGCAAACCTGTTAAAACCTGTCACTATTATGAATCAGCCCGATTGAAAGTATTTAATTTTATGAAACAAAAAATTAAGGAAGGACGCCAAATTTATGTTGTATATCCTATTATCAATGAATCGGAAACTCTTGAACTGAAGGATTTGATGGATGGTTACGAGAGCATAAGCAGAGAATTCCCTTTACCTGAATATGCCATAAGTATTGTACACGGAAGAATGAAAACAGATGAAAAAGAATATGAAATGAAAAGATTTTTAAAAGGTGAAACTCAGATAATGGTTGCTACCACAGTTATTGAAGTTGGCGTTGATGTTCCCAATGCTTCTGTTATGATTATTGAAAATGCTGAAAGATTTGGACTGTCACAATTACATCAATTAAGAGGTCGCGTTGGTCGCGGCAGCGACCAGTCCTATTGTATACTGATGTCTGATTATAAATTATCAACTGATGCTAAAAAAAGGCTTCAAACTATGGTTGAAACAAGCGATGGCTTTATTATAGCCGAAGCAGATCTTAAATTAAGAGGCCCTGGCGATTTACAAGGTACCCAACAAAGTGGTATTATTGAACTTCGACTTGCTGACCTTGCAAAAGATGAGAAAATAGTAAAATTTGCCCGTAGCATCGCAGAAGAAATTTTAAAGGAAGACCCCGATTTGAAACTAAAAAAAAATTATAGACTCTTATATCAGATTAATTTAATGTCTTCAAAAATCGGAAATTGGAGTATGATCAGTTGATGCAGAAATATCATAAAATATGACTTTTTATATACTGTATTCCTCTTTTTCTTTTAATTTTGCTCCCTTTGATTATCTATTAATAGAATAAATTATCTCCGACAAAAAACATATTTTATCAATGTTAGTTTAGTATTTTTGTTTCTCAAATTATTTCTGTAATTTGATATCTTTATATATATATATCTATTATTTTCGACATACATTTTAAAATGAAAATTTCATATAAACAACTTAAAAAATATATTGCGAATCTTCCAGAACCAGAGCAGTTAGCAGATTTACTCACTAATTGTGGACTTGAAGTTGAAAATTTAGAATATTATTCATCAATTCCTGGAGGTCTTAAAGGATTTGTGACAGGCGAAGTTATTTCAAAAGAAAAACATCCAAATGCTGATAAACTCAGTATCTGTAAAGTTAATACAGGAGAAGATACCATATTTAATGTTGTTTGTGGCGCTCCTAATGTAGAAAAAGGTCAAAAAATTATTTTTGCTCCTGTTGGTACTCAATTTTACAAGGGCAATGAGACTTTTGTATTGAAAAAAGCAAAAATAAGAGGCATTGTCTCCGAAGGGATGATTTGTGCAGAAGATGAAATAGGACTCGGCACTTTGCATGAAGGTATAATTGTTTTACCTGATAATGTTAAAGTTGGACTGCCAGCTTCAGAATATTTTGATATTTACGAAGATGTAATTTTTGAAATAGGTCTTACACCTAATCGAGTTGATGCTGCTTCTTATATAGGTGTTGCAAGAGACCTGGCAGCTGTTATGACTTTAAATTCTTACTGTCAAAATCAAAAAAATTTCGTCTGTGCAAAAGTCGATTTTCCTGATATTAGCGAATTTCATATACATAACACTAATCTTAATATTGAAGTAGAAATACAAAATGAAAACTGTATCAGATATTCAGGGGTTACTGTTTCAAACATTAAAGTTGAAGAATCGCCTCAATGGCTAAAAAATGTATTAAAATCTACAGGCATACGACCGGTTAACAATATTGTTGATATTACAAATTTTGTTCTCTTTGAAACAGGACAGCCTTTACATGCCTTCGACGCGTCTAAAATCAAAGGAAATAAAATTATTGTTAAAACATTGCCGGATAAAACACCCTTTATCACACTTGATGGAGTTAAAAGGGAATTATCTGGTGATGACCTTATGATATGTAATACAGAAGAACCAATGTGCATAGCAGGAGTATTTGGAGGGATTGAATCGGGCATCACATCAGCAACAACTGCTGTTTTTATTGAATCTGCATGTTTTAATCCTTCTTCAATTCGACGT
>JAKIYJ010000050.1 GCA_022708585.1 Bacteroidota bacterium | reverse complement strand
GGAGTATTTCATTGTATCCCTGCCCGCTTATTTCAAGGCTAAGCTGACAAATTTACAGTGGGAAAGTTGAGTTTTTAACATGCTTTTTAAATCCTCTATAGCTGACATTGGTGTTCCTCCGTATATTCGTGTTGATTAATTGATTGCGTTAATATCATCGCATAGTCGGAAACATTTCTGACTTCAGGCTTTATTTTAATTTTCTCTAGCGATTCTGCCGACAATGGTATGATATCATCGATACACTTAACATTTTCTTGAGGCGCGTTTTTTGCATAATGGCATACAGCATCTTTAAAATCTACTGAGCTGTATAAATGATTTCTTATGCAAAAGTTTAGAGCTTTATCAATTACTTCCGGTGTCGAATCTTTAACAGCAGAATTTACTTGAGATAGTTGATCACGGATGTATCTTGGTTTTTCTTTATATATTTTTTCAATAAAAGATGCCGCTTTTTCCTTATCAATAAAAAGTTCAATTGTACTACTCAACAAGGCAGATATTTTTATACTATTATCACGTTTGTGATTGTTGTTTCCTAATAAATTGCCCTTACTAGAAGGTATTTCATAACGGGCTAATTCTTTATCACTATTTATATCCATAATTATGAGCAGACGATTTTCTATTTTACTGACTTTAACATATGTATTAGGTCCTTTGTAAGTTCCTCGTGGTACAGAATATCTATTTCCGGATATCGGTACGGTATTGTCTTTTCTAACCTGATAAGTTAAACTAAGACTAAGCGAATTAAATTTTATTTTTTTAAGTACTGGCTGTAGGTGTTTTTGTTCTTCGATAAATACTTCTGCTGGTATTTTTCTTGTTGTAGAATGAATCTTGCCGTTCCCTCGTCTATTCAGCCATTTGTAACAGTCTTCATTCCAACGATCCAGGTTGTAGAATTTTCGATGTATTGCAAAATTGTTTTTCACATAACCAACCACATTTTCTATGCGTCCTTTGCTTTCAGGATCAGCTTTCCTACACATATATACTTTAAATTTGCGGTTTTTCAGATAATTTGCAAAGGCATGTGTGTATACTAAATCACCGTGGTTTTCACTTGTAAGGATTAAATGATCCTGATCGTAAACAATTTCTTGGGGCATACCACCGTAGAAATCGAAAGCATTTTCATGTATTTTTATTATATCTTCAGTTGTAAAAGGTCTGTCTTGCCATTCACAATATTTATATCTTGAATTGGAAAGAACAAAACACATTACAAAAAGTTTTATACTGTTTCCAGTACTTGAAGGGACTTTGATTTCTCCAAAATCAACTTGAGCCTGCTTTCCAAGTGGAGGATCATCTGGAGCTCCATATTGTCTTGTCTCAATACCCTTTGGAATATCATATTCTTTACGTATCCAGCGCACATAATTTCTTGTTGTAGATTCATTAAACTTAAGCTCCTTGTATTTTTCTTCCAACCAGTCATATATCTGAGCTGCTGTCATTTCCGGATACTCCTTTAGCCATGCAAGAATATCGTTGTGATATATATCAGGTTTCTTACTCCTTTGGTTTCTGGATTCCATCTCTATATTGAATTCATCAGGACTCATATTAATATACTTAATTACTGTTGGCCTACTTATGTTTAACATTTTAGAGATTTTGGAGTTGCTAAAGCCCTTTTTCTTCAAATGTTGAATTTCTATGTACATATGCCATCCTTCTTCTTTTCTCAATTTATGTTCACCCTTTCTGCATATTATCTAAAAAATATTATACAGAAAGTTTCTGCTTTTTTGACAGTTAAGTTTTTGAGGTGATATTTTTAGGAGGGATTTCTAATGAATGATGTGATAATTTCCAGTTGTTTTGATATGAATTTACAATTATCGGTAGAAAACTGTCAAAACTTATTTATCGTTAACTGTCAATTATATTTTATCATTCACAAGAATTTGCCACAATCCTAAATTATGGATAAACGGGATCATTATCGAAACAATCGACACTATCATAAATAGTATCGATGAAACAAGTGCAACTGATTTAAGCAAAGCATTTGAATTTTTCGAAAAATAAAATGTAATTGTTACTCCACACAAGAGTAAAATCTTTGTTTTCATCTAGCCATTCACCTCATCTGCTTAAATATATATACTCTAACAATCGTCTAAATTATTATATTTATGCAGCTAAGGCAGCCTTTATATAGTGTTTATAAAGCGCAATAAGAAAAACTAAAAACCCTATGCTTGCAATACCGTTACACAAAACTTGACAGAACCACAGATTAGCATAAGGAAGCATTATTGATAGCAGAGTTACTGTTGCAGCCAAAATTAATAAAATAAATTCTCCACAAGAAACTACCTTTAAAAATTATTGATAAAGCACTACAACATGTACCCAAAACTCCGGTCAAAAACATCATTTTTAGCTTTGCAATATTTTTCCACTCCTCAGATAAGGGTATGAAGGATAGAATTGTTTTTATCCCTCATCCGATATTACTTACTTATTATCTCGTCATTGTATCTTCTTACAAAACATAAGTCTTGCCGCTCAATTTTAGATAATCATTCCGTCTCTTATATTAATAACCTGATCACTAAAGGAAGCCGCACTGTTATCATGTGTTACCATTAGTATTGTTTTTCCTTCTTTTTCGCTTAGAAGCTTTAACAAGTTTAATATTTCTTCTCCTGTTTTTGAATCAAGATTACCTGTAGGTTCATCCGCAAAAATAATTTTAGGATTTGTTATTAGCGCCCTTGCAATAGCAACTCTTTGTTGTTGCCCTCCAGATAGTTGATAAGGAAAATTATTTCTCTTTTCTATTAATCCAACTTTATTTAATATATCTGTCAAATTTTCTTTATAGGTCTTCTTATTTACGCCATCCAACTCTAAAGGAAGTGTGATATTTTCTTCAACTGTTAATGTTGGTATTAAGTTGTAAAATTGAAAGACAAAACCAAACTCACATCGCCTTACTTTACTTATTTGTGAATCATTTAGTATTAAAATGTCCTTACCATCAAAATATACATTTCCACTTGTTGGTTTTTCAAGGGCACTTAATACATATAAAAGGGTACTTTTGCCTGAACCCGATTGCCCCATTATTGATACAAATTTTCCGTTTTGAATTTCAACATTTATGCCGTTAAGAACCTTAATGACATTTCCGTCAATATTAAATTCTTTATATATACTATTAGCTTTAAGAATAACCATTTTGTCCTCCTATTCAACACCTTTTATTGACTGAACTATATTCATTTTGCACAGCTTTCTATAAGGGTAAATCGCACTTAATAAACCTATAATTACCGAAGCAACTAACAATACAATACAAATTATGTAATTAATTGATGATGTTAAATCCCCTATATAGTATGCCAAAATCCTCACAAGGTACAAATTCATTATATACCCCAAAACCAATCCTAAAATTCCGCCTTCAATACATAAAAGTACGCCTTCACCAAGAATCACTTTAAAAAGTTGACATTTTGACATACCTATTGTTCTCTCAATGGCATATACCCTTGTTCTTGTGAGGATATTAATTATAAGGTTATTATTCAAACAAATAATACTTACAAACGCTGAAATAAAGAACAATATATTTACAATAAGGAATATTTTTTCGTTCTGCTCATTGTTATATTCCATCATTTGTTTAAGCGTTGTGATACTGCTATACTCATTTTCATTAAGTTTGCTTTCCAATCTTTTAACCATCAAATCAGGTATGTACCCATTTTTTATTTTAATCAAATATAAAATATAATTATTGGAAGCAATATCATTTATATAGTTATCCTTGGAAATAAATAAAACTTTCCCCATATTTTCAAAACTACTGCATATACCGATAATCTTATAATTAAAGCTATTGTTTCCTGTCTTGATTTCAACATAGTCTCCAATTTTTTTATTCGTACTTTTTGAGAATGTAGTTGTAACTATTATGTTTCTATTTCTATTCAATTCACCAAACACATAATCTTTATTGGGTTTTTTAAATATTTCAAATGATACAGGTTTATATTTATCGGGATCAACTCCTGAAATTTCCACATCAATACCATCAATATTACGCTTCGTTCTCAACTGTTGAACCACGTTTTGGACACCATCAATTTTACTTATCTTGTCGGCAATACCATCTGTAGAATTAATTCCCGAAAGATATATGTCAGTACCACTATACACCTTATTTGCTGATTCTTTTACTAAAAATGATGTTACAAAGCTTAAATATGCTATGCCAATAACAATACATATTAGTATCAATGATTCTGATGACTTTGAAAAATCTCTTTTAGATTCTTTAAGAACTAATCTTATTTCCGCCCCAAAATAGTTGAACACCTTGAATAAAGTTACTGCTAGTATTCTATGAAATAACTCTATCAGCACAATAAATGAGATAACAAATGCTGCCAAGCCAATTATCAAAACCAATAATCCATTGTTTAGTTTTTCATTATACACCATACATAATAAAGATAATAAAAGAAGAATTGCACCAGTTATATATTTTGGGTATTTATTTTTTATAGAATGTTTTTTAATATTCCCCTTAATAATATCTACTATTGAAATACTCATAGCCTTTGAAATGGAAGAAAGTATACTTAATAGTCCAGCAGCTACTAATCCAATAAATATTAAAAAGATCTTCCAATAACTCATTTCCAAAACTATGTCACTTTCAGTTATAATCTTCAAAAAGCATTTTATCAATGGAATACTGGCAAGTATACCGACAAAAGTCGAAAATATAACGATCAGCATGTTTTCGATATATATACTTATTATTACTTGCTTCTTTGAGGTTCCAATACTTCTTAATGTACCAATTTGAGAGATTCTTTCATGGATAATAGTTTTAAATGTTGAATATGTAAGAAACAAGGTAATGAATATAGCAAAAATAGCAAAAATATTTATTGCCATACTTAATGTTCCTACATAGGCATTATAGTAATCCATATCATAATTTTGTCCAACCTCAAATTTGCTACCAATTGATTTCTTTATAGCATCGTAAACCTCTGATATTTCATCTAGATTTGTAATTGTGATTCCAACAGACGATGCAAAACCTTCCTTATCGTAAAGTTTACTTGCATCCTTTAAAGAAATAAAAACCATTCCTTCATATGCAAATATGCCCTTATCTTCTGAAATACCTACTACCTTAAAACTAGCTTTCTTATTGTTGTAATAAACCTCCATATTGCTTCCTAATTGCAAATTATACTTGAGGGAAGAAGATTTGCTAATTATTGCTTTCCCTGCAAACGGTTCAACATCAGCACTTTTAATCAATTTAAACTGATATACCTTTTTTTGCTCATCATAATCAGTCCCAACTAGCGATATAATGTCACCATCAGGCTTATTGATATTAGCCCCAGCAGTTAATCTTACTACCATGTTTTTTATACCTTTAATTTTTTGTAACTTTTGAGTTACATCACTAGCATTAAAATATGGTTCTTTCGTGTCTTTTGCGGAAATTAATATTTGATTATTAAGTCTTAAATCCCTAAAACTTTCCACTCTAGAATTTATGGCAGCATCTTTAAAAAATACTGCTGTCATTATCGTTAAAGCTGATAATATAAATGTTAAAAACAAAAGAAAAAACCTCAGTTTCTTCCTTTTTATATTACGAAAAGCAAGTTTTAAAAAGACCCTCATAAAATCCTCCCGTCACAAAATCAATTAGTTTACTCATGCTGAAATATCCG
This sequence comes from Bacteroidota bacterium, assembly GCA_022708585.1. Taxonomy (GTDB): domain Bacteria; phylum Bacteroidota; class Bacteroidia; order Bacteroidales; family JAKIYJ01; genus JAKIYJ01. The sequence continues at coordinate 2,878 of JAKIYJ010000050.1, read as the reverse complement.
ATTCAGCTGATTTATCAGAACTATTCACAAAATCAGAGTAAATACTATTGTTTTTTATTAACATATCATGTTTACCACTTTCAACTACCTGTCCCTTTTCAAATACATAAATATTGTCCGCATTCACTATTGTGGTAATTTTATGGGCTATAACTATGACTAAGTGGTTTTTTGCAATTTCCTCCATAGTCTCTCTAATTATATTTTCATTCTCATGGTCTAGGGCAGAGGTAGGTTCATCAAAAATAAATATAGGTGGGTTTTTTACTAATGCCCTTGCAATAGCTAGTCTTTGTTTTTCTCCACCTGATAAATTTACCCTTTCAGTTATTACACTGTCATACCCATCAGGTAAAGTCATAACTTTTTCATGTAATTTTAATCTTTTACATATTTCAATAATTTCTTCTTCCTTGATGTCTTTATTACCACACATAATATTTCTTTTAATGCTGGAGTTAAAAAGATCTATATCCTGCGATACAAAACTAATATTATCTCTTAAAACATTGGCTTCAATTTCATTTATATCCTTATTGCCAATTAGAATTCTTCCACTAGATGGCTTATATAATTTAAGTATTAGTTTTACTAGCGTACTTTTTCCTGCTCCAGAATGGCCTACTAATGCAATTAAGCCTTTATTTTGAATTTTTAAATTTATGTTCCTTAGAGATTCGATCCCATCACTCTTATATGAAAAAAATAAATTTTCTATAGTAATATCGCCGTTAAGCTTCTCAGAATATCCCCTTTTATATTTTTCATTCTCCATGTCAAAATACTCGTATATTCTATCAAAAATAGGTATTGTTTTTTGCAATTCGATATTATTACCTAAAAGCTCATAAACAGGCTGTACTAATAATTGAAAGTAAAGTCCCATTGCAATTACAGTCCCCAGCGTCATTGTTCCTTCCATAACACTTAATGCACCTAGTCCGTAAATAACACACAGTGAAAGTACAACTAATATATTTGTTAGATTATTTAATAGAATGTTTAGAGACATTATCTTTTTATTTGCCTTAAAAGTCTTTGTCAACACCGATTTATATTTTTCAACAAAAATTTCCTCCGAAGTAAAAGCCTTTATAGTTACAATACATTCTGCCATTTGAGTTATATTTGTACACATTAAGTCATAGTTTTGCTGTTGTTCACGAGAAAGCTTATTAAATTTTTTACTTATTAACCAATTTATAAGAAAGAATATTAAAAATAAAACACCAACAATAACAGTCAATTTTATTGAAAGATAAAGCATACCTATTGCTATCACTGCAATCATAAGAATATTCTTTATAAATATAACAAAAAAATTCGTGATGAATTGACTTGCAGATCGACCATCATTTATCACTCGTGACACAATGTCTCCCTTATTTATACTATCAAAAAACTTCATTGGTGCGTTTATAATTTTTGAAAATAACCTTTCTCTTATATCATATGTGACACTTTCTGTAATATTCAAAAAAAGTATATCTTTAAAATATCCTATAAGAGGTTGAGAAACACACACAATAAAAAAAATTCCTAATCCGATGTAAAGTTTATTAATTGTATTAGTTGGGATTACTTCATCAATCAAGTATTTAGATACAATTGGCGAACCAAATGCAGCAATCGCATACAATACGGTAAATACAAACCCAATTACTTCCATCGCTAAATACTTCTTTATTAAACTAACAATTCTTTTTACCAGTAATTTCATTAACCTCACCATTTTCATTTGTTAAATTTTTGACTAGTCTCATTCTATAAACACTCAGTCCAACATATTTCAAAAGTTTAGCAACTCTTTGATTATGGTTAAAAACATCAGCAACTAAATATTTTCGCCCTTTGGAAATTGCCCAATTTTCAGCAGCTTTAAAAAGTCTGTAAACAATAGATATTACCTCTTTTGTTTTTCTTGAAGATTCCTCAACAAAGAAATGCATAATATATGCATAATCATCTGCAAAAAAGTGGAAGTCACTATTATAAAGCCACACCTCAATAAATGCTACCAAGCCACTGTTTGCCTCCGCTACAAATACACAACAATCTTCACTATTCAAAGTTAAAATAAATTGATTATGTCCATTATCAAATGTCATACTTCCCTTATAATACTGGTCTTTACTCATTTGATCAATTGAAAGTTTTCGCCAAAGTTCAACAACATCATTCAAATCATTTAAACTAGCTTCTCTTATATTAAAATTCATTCTATTTTTTCCTTTCGTCCACACTATATAACATCAAATATAAGATGCTACTATTTTAAATCTTACTTCAATAATCCTTATAATACAACCGGGATTTTTTCATTTCGTATAAAGCAGACTTCATATTCTCAACACCAAAAATATCATCCTCCATGAAATTAATAAGTGGGTTCATTCTGCCTAATACTGTATCTACACTATGTATACTAATCAAATTTTCAACGGATTTTGCACATATATTGTATAGATAATCATCAGTATAACTTAATTCATATACATTATCCTTAATAAAGCAATCATCGTTTAAATACATAGTTACGTTTTGGTCTGCCAGATACAACGCTAATCCCTCATTTAACCACATGGGACACATATTATTAGTTTTATTACTAATAATAATATGTGCAAACTCATGTACCATTGTTTGGCAGAATGAACCTAGCTTCCTGTCCTTCCATATTTCATAATCTAGCATCAGTATTTCATTGCCTGTATAAGCCCCTGTAACCCAATTGGGTACTTTAATGCCAATATAACTAGAAATTTCACTTGTATTATAAAATAACAATACTTTAATAGCTGATTTATAATTAAAATCATTCCTCATTTGTAGCATTTTTTCTATCCAGTAATCCTGACCTAAGAAGTAGGAAAGTAGA
>JAKIYJ010000049.1 GCA_022708585.1 Bacteroidota bacterium | reverse complement strand
TTAAAAACTGACGCTTCATTCAGGTATGAAAGAGGTTCAGACCCTGAAATAACTATTTATGCATTAAAAAGAGCTGCTTTATTAATAGGCGAGATTGCAGGAGGAACAGTTTCTTCTGAAATTAAAGATGTATATCCATTACCGGTACAACATGCCAGAGTGTACCTTTCTTTCGAAAGACTTAATACCATTACAGGTATTGCTATCGACAAAAATATTGTAAAACTTATACTCGAAACTTTACAAATTAAAATTGTAAATGAAGAAAACGATGGTTTATTATTGGATATACCACCTTTTAAAAATGATGTTACCCGTGAGGCTGACGTTATTGAAGAAATATTAAGAATTTATGGATACAACAAGATTCCATTAACTGGAAGAATTAATGCTTCTTTGGGTCATAATATAGAAAATATTTTTGAAGCATCCAAAAAAACAATTTCTACATATTTAACTGCCAATGGTTTTTATGAAATAATATGCAATTCTCTTACATCTCAGGATTATTATGAAAAAAATAAAATTTTTTCTGTTCTCAATTCCGTAAAAATAATAAACCCTATAAGCAAAGATTTGAATGTATTAAGACAGACTTTATTATATGGTGGTCTTGAAATTATTGCTTATAACCGAAATCGAAAAATACAGGATATGAAATTGTTTGAATTCGGGAACGTTTATAAATTATCGGACAATTATAACAAAAATGCAGATGTTACTCATAATTATCTTCAACAGGAGATGTTAGCATTGTTTATGACAGGCAAACAATACCCGGAAAACTGGTATATGCCCGATTTGAAAATTGATATTTATTATATAAAATTATATGTTTATAATGTTCTGAAAAAAATTGGAGTAAAACCTGAAAGTTTAGTTAATAAAAACAGTAACCCTGAATTATTTTCAGAAGGGCTTGTTTTGCTTTTAAATGAAAATATTATCGTTGAATTTGGGCAACTTAACCCTGTTATTCTCAAAAAAACTGATATTAAAGAAGAAGTTTTTTATGCTTCTTTTAATTGGAATAAAATTTTAGAATTATTATCGTTTAATAATAATATTGTAGCTGTAAGGGATTTGCCAAAATTTCCAGAAGTAAAACGAGATATGGCTTTGCTTATCGATAAAAATGTTAAATATTCCGAAATCGAAGAAATTGCATACAAAACAGCTAGACCTTTGTTAAAAAAGGTAAGTTTGTTCGATGTTTATGAAGGAGACAATATTGAAGCAGGTAAAAAATCGTATGCGATAAGGTTTATTATTGAATCAGAAGATAAAACTTTAACTGATGAAATTATTGACAATATAATGAATAAACTTAAAATATCTTTTGAAAAAAATTTAAATGCCAAAATCAGATGACATAATGCATTTGTGATTGCTGGTTTATATAAGAATTTCAAAAAATATAAATTTTTGTTATTGGTTTAAAAGTGATTAAAAATATCTTTTAGTTGTGAGAATAAAATGACTTATGTTTTTGAATGGATAGCAAAAAACTATTATGAAGTAATTGCTTCAATTGCGGGTTTTATTGGAGTGTGGTTAACTGCACGTCAAAATATATGGTGCTGGATTATAGGGCTTATAAATGTTATATTTTCTATATTTGTATTTTTTAATGCTCAATTTTATGCAGCAGTTATTTTACAATTTTTTTATTTATTTATTACAATTTTTGGTTGGTATAACTGGCACAAAGGAAATAAAGATGGAACTCCATTAAAAGTGAGTAAACTTAAAACCAAAGGCTTCTATATTATTATTTTAATATTTATTTTATGTGTCAGTATCGCTGGATATGTATTAGACAGGTATACTGGCGATCCATTCCCATATCTTGATTCTTTTGCTACTGTTGGTGGTATCATAAGCACATTCCTTTCGGCACGTAAAATTATTGAAAACTGGTTGTTTTGGATTTTTATTGATGCTGTTGCAACTGGTATGTATCTGTCAAAAGGACTTTATGCCTTTTCTATCCTTTATTTCATTTATTGCATTATGGCATTTTATGGATATTTTCAATGGAAGAAGTCTATAGTAAAAGTTTGATTAAAATAGCTGTTACAGGTCCAGAATCAACAGGCAAAACAACTCTTGCTGAATCACTTGCTGCAAAATATCATACCTTGTGGGTCCCTGAATATGCACGGAAATATATAGATAATCTTGATCATCCATATCAAAAAGAAGATGTTGAAAAAATTGCTCGTGGACAAATAAAAAATATATATGAAAGTTCTCAAAAAGTAGATAAATTATTAATTTGCGATACTGAACTTGTAGTAATTAAAATATGGATGGAGGTCAGGTATGGCAATTGCCCCGACTGGATTATAAACGAACTTGAAAAACAATTTTTTCATATCTATTTTTTATGCTATCCTGATATCCCATGGGTATATGATAAACAAAGAGAACATCCCCATTTAAGAGAATATCTTTTTGAATTATATGAAAAAGAACTGCAAAAAAATAATTTTAATTATGTTATTATTAAAGGAAATAAGGAAGAACGTCTGTTAAAAGCTGCTAAAGAAATAAACAAATTGTTATAAATAGGTTTGCTCTATTCTATAAAATTGTTGTAATTATGCATAATACATAAAGTTCATAAAGTTTATAAAGTTCATAAAGTTTGTAAAGGAGTTAAAAGTTCATAAAGTTTATAAAGTTCATAAAGTTTGTAAAGGAATTAAAAGTTCATAAAGTTCATAAAGTTTATAAAGTTTGTAAAGGAGTTAAAAGTTCATAAAGTTTATAAAGTTCATAAAGTTTGTAAAGGAGTTAAAAGTTCATAAAGTTTGTAAAGTTCATAAAGTTTGTAAAGGAGTTAAAAGTTCATAAAGTTTATAAAGTTATCAAGTTTATAAAGTCTGGCAGATACATCCTCGTTACAAACGAGGACGAGGATGTGCCAAATTTTTTTAACAACATTATTTTAAAATAGAGCCATATATTTTAAACTTTTCGTAGCAAACTTATAAATTAGTAACTAAAACTGCTTCCTCCTAAAAATTCCCTTAAAATAGAAGTAGGAGGGATTTCCCAGGTTTTAATCGGTCTAAAATAACTTAAAAAATTAAGCAATCGTTTAGCTTCCGAATATTCAGGTTGGCATTGTTGAATTTCCCTCAATAATGGATCTGCATAATATTTTAACACGGCAAGTTCATATACCAGTGCCGAATTAAAAATTACATTAGCTTTTTCCTGGAATGGAAAAATATGTTTTTCTTCACCTTCTATAACACTTGGCCACCTTGCAATAGTTTCCTGAGCAGTGTATTTTCTATAACGATAATCACGCACTATTCTTCTTATCAATCTGTTGTCTCTTGTGCTTACCCAGTTATGATCATCAATATTTAAAGTAGTTAAAGCAGAAATATAAATCATAAATTTTGATTCTTCAGGTATTAATGGTGTAAGTTTGGGATTTAGTCCATGAATACCTTCAATAATAAGTATATTGTCGGGTTTCATCTCAATAGGTTCTGTATTGAAACTTTTTTTCCCATTTTCAAACGAAAATTTAGGTAATATAACTTTTTTGCCATTGAGAAGTTCTGCAATCTGCTGATTAAACAAATCAACGTCTATGGCTTCAAAAGCTTCAAAATCATAATCACCTGATGGAGTTCGCGGGGTCTTTTCTCTATCAACAAAATAATTATCAAGTGAAATATTTAAAGGTTTAATTCCATTTACAAGTAATTGTATAGCAAGCCTTTTACTGAAAGTGGTTTTACCACTTGAAGAAGGTCCACTTATCAATATAATTTTAATTTTATCTTTTCTTAAATTTATAATATCTGCAATCTGGGCTATTTTTTTTTCGTGCAATGCCTCTGATATTTTAATTAATGTTTCAGATTTACCCTTGAATGTTAAATCATTCAATTCACTTAAATTTGATACTTGTAATATTTCATTCCATTGTGAAAATTCCTGAAAAACAGTAAACATTTTTTTTTGAACTGTTAACTCTTCAACTTCATCAGGATTATTTTTCTTTGGTAATCGAAGCAACATACCATCAAAATATCTGTTTAACTCAAAAACATTAATATATGAAGTTGAAGGCACCAGATAACCGTAAAAAAAGTTAATACAACCATCAAGAATATAATAACTTTTATAACTGCGTCCCCTGAATTTTAACAGATTTATTTTATCATATAGTCCTTGTTCCGTAATTTTTTTGATTACATCTTGTGTTTCTTCAATTATCCTTATAAATTTAAAATCTGCTTTTACATAAAAACGCATTTTATCCAATATTGCAGATACAGCCTCGTCTGTCAATTCAAAATCGGTTCCTGTAATTTTACAAAAAATCCCTTTTGCTATTGAATGATCAATTATCAATCGTGCATCAGGATAAAGTTCTTTCACAGCCTTGTATAGCAAAAAAGAAAGACTCCTTGTATACATTCGCATCCCATCAGGATGGGTAATATCAATAAATTGAATTGTCTTTGGCTGATATATTTCATAAGCAAGATCTTCCAATTCATTATTTACCAGAGCACCAAGAATCCTGTTTCCAAGTTTAATATCAAATATTCCAATTGCATCAAATAAAGATGTACCTCTTTTAACCTGAAGAACTTTGGAATTATTCAAACATTTTATAGTTACATTGTTATCCATAGTATATATAATATTTATTTTTATAATAATATTTTATCCGACTTTTAAAATAAAATGGCATAATAGCAAAATGCTAATTTTAAAGTTGAGTCCACTCTAAAAAATCTATAAATCAAATTATCTTAAATTTATCTATGTTTTATATTGATTTATCTATTAAATTAATTAATTTACTTTAATCATCAAAATAAAAATGACTTTTAGGAGCAGGTCACATAATGATTATAAAATAATTTTATCGAATATCAAATTGTGATTTCCCATGGTAAAGATATAAAGTTTTATAACATATTAAAAATGTTTATTGTTATTTGTATAATAAAATTTTGTTGTTTTGTTTATAACAATTTTGCATTAACAATTATTATATTCATATTTAAAAATATTTACTGGCTTTATGACTGATTATGTTAAATCGTTAAGTATTTCTGATGTTTCAAGAAATTTCAGGGAGAATCTTATAGATCCTGTAAATTTTATTGACGAATTATGCGATTATATTGAAGAAAAAGAGCCATTTATACAATCTTTTGTACCAGAAGTTGGGCGAAAAAAAAGATTATTAAAAGAAACAGAATTGTTGTTAAAAAAGTTTTCCAATTCTTATAATAGACCTCCATTATTTTGTGTGCCAATAGGAATAAAAGATATTTTTATAGCAGACAATTTTGAAACACGTGCTGGTTCTTCTTTGCCTCCCGAACTTTTTAGGGGGAAAGAATCATCTTTTGTTACAAAGTTAAAAAATGCTGGTGCTTTAATAGTTGGAAAAACTGTTACTACTGAGTTTGCTTATTTTGAACCAGGACCTGCTACTAATCCACATAATATTTTACATACGCCGGGAGGTTCAAGCAGTGGCTCTGCCGCGGCTGTATCAGCCGGATTTTGTGCATTGGCAAGTGGCACTCAAACTATTGGCTCAATATCTCGTCCAGCTTCATACTGTGGCATTTTCGGTTATAAACCTTCTTTTGCAAGAATACCAGTTGATGGCATTATCCCTTTTGCCCCCTCACTTGACCATGCAGGCTTTTTTACAAATAATTTACCCGACATAAACCTGGTTGCCAGTTTACTATGCCTTGACTGGAACAAAAATATTGCAAAATCCCAACAAAAACATTTACCCGTTATCGGAATTATTTCTAATTTAGATTATTTGCTGCAAGCCAATAAAGAAGTAAATGATTTTTACAATGAATTTCTTATTGTATTAAAAAATAAGAATTTTAAAATTGTTGAAATAGACCCTTTTGAAAATATAGAAAGCATCAATAAATTACATCACAGACTCGCAGCCGCAGAAATGTCGAAAGTACATAAAGAATGGTTTAGCAAGTATTATAATTTATATCGTAAAAGAACAGTGGAATTAATAAAGGAAGGAATGACTGTAACAGCAGATGAAATCGCAAAAGCTTTAGAGGGAAGAATATTACTTAAAAATAAAATTGAATCGCTAATGCAAATAAATGATATTGATATAATTATTACTCCTGCTACTGTTGATGCAGCCCCCGAAAGTTTATCATCGACTGGAAGCCCTTTGATGAATTTGCCCTGGACATATAGCGGCTTGCCAACTTTAAGTATACCTGCTGGTAAAAATTCAGAAAAACTGCCATTGGGAATTCAAATAATAGGAAAATTCTACCGTGATGAAGAAATGCTTTTAAATGCCGAAATGCTGGAACAAATTTGTTATGACCTGTTTCATAAATAAAAATAATAAATGAAAAACATTATCAGGTTAATTTGTTTGAAAAATCAATAAAAATTTTAATTCTGTCTTTTTTGAATAGTATAAAATACAACTATGAACCCACTCCGAAAACTCATTTTTATCTTAAATTATTTTTTTGATAAAATAAATTAATTAATTTCATAGATAAGTTGATTAAAAATATAGATAAAATTAATGAGGATTTGATTTATTAACTTTTCGGAGTGGGCTCAACAGTTAAAATCATAATTATCAAATTTTTAATATACTGCTATATTTGACTATTATAACACAAATGCCATAATGTGTTTTTAAATCCGCCTTGGAAATGATTTGTTATAAAACAAGCAAGCAGGGTTGGGTAAGAAGGGTTTACCTGTTTGAGCGAACGAAGTGAGCGAGTTTGTAAACCCTAAAAGGGGGTTGCGTAGTTTTATCAAATCATTTCCACAGCGGTGATTTTTCTTTTCGCACTTTTCTTTGTATGGTAGACAAAGAAAAGTGCATAATTATTTTGATGAAATCAATAATTTTATATATAAACCAATTAAAAATATAGATAAATTTAATTATAATTTGATTTATAGATTTTTCAGAGTGGACTCATATTTTTTATTTCAAAAATATTTTTTCAATTATGTTAACATAATTTTATAAAAATTTATATCTTTGAAATAATTATTTAGCATATATTTTATATTAAATTTTTATTTGTATGAATATCAAATCTTTATTTTTAATTAATGTTATTTTATTTTTGTCATTAATAACTTATTCTCAAACCCTGGTTTCTACTGATCCTGAATTAAAAACAGTTGTACTTGAAGAATTCACGGGTATTAATTGCCCGAATTGTCCAGATGGTCATGCTATTGCTGAAAATATAAGAGCGGCTAATCCCGACAGAGTGATAATTGTAGGAATACATCAAGGCTCTTATGCCCAACCTTCTGCAGGGCAACCTGATTTCAGAACATCATTTGGTGACGCTCTCGCCAATCAATCTGCTCTTACGGGGTACCCTGCAGGTACTGTCAACCGACACCTGTTCCCTAATTACGCTATGAACAATGGTACCGCTATGAGCAGAAGCGCATGGACCTATGCCGCAAATCAGATTCTACTTCAGCAATCACCCGTTAATGTTGGTGTTAAATCTACATTTGAACCTTCAAGTAGATTACTAACTGTTGAAGTAGAAGTTTATTATACTTCAACACCTCCTGCTTCAAATAACTATATTAATGTAGCCCTGCTCGAAAGTAACGTTATTGCCTATCAGGCAGGAGCTTCATCCAACTACAACCATAAAAATATACTTCGCCATTTTCTTACAGGACAATGGGGAGATACAATACAAAATCTGTCTTCTGGCTCTTTTCGTGCAAAAACATATACATACACAGTACCTTCAACTTATAATATAAATAATTGTGACGTTGCCGTATATGTAGCTGAAACACATCAAGAAATATACAGTGGAAAAAGAGTCACCGCTAATGGAGGCTCATCTCAACAAATCGGATATTTTAGCCCCGGTGATTATATCGAAATTGCATATCCATCAACTAATACCAATATTCCCCTTGTGTTTACAAGTAAACTTCAAGGTACTGAAACTTTTAATATTTCCTTAACTTCTGATGCCCCTAATGACTGGTCCGCATCTTTTACTATAGATGGAAATACTTATACAGGAACAGGATCTGTAAATTTCATTTACAACATTCCTGAAAATATAAGTATAGATATTATACCAGGTAATACTTCAGACATTGCTACTTATACTCTGACTGCTACTTCTGTTTCCCAACCTTCATTATCTCCAGTTATTAAAAAAATTATACTGATTTCAAATGTTACAGATATTATTGTTAATAATGTAGCATTGTGGGGTGATGGCGGAAGCACCACTCCCGCTACTTTTCAATCAAATTTTATCAAAGGACTTCAAAAAGCGGGCGAAACAAAATATGATGTTATACCTTTAAATACTTTTATACGTATAGGAAATGCAGGTAAATTAAATAATATAATAGCAGTTTACTATAATGTCGGATGGTCTTTCCCATCATTTACTGATGAAAGTGTTGCAATATTTTCCAATTATCTTGATAATGGCGGCAATATGCTTGTTTCAGGACAGGATATTGGGTGGGATAATTTTGATGTAGCCAACGGTGGAAGTGGAACTGCTCTTACTCAATCTTTTTATACTGATTATTTACATTCTACTTTTGTTAATGATGGAACATCTTCAAA
>JAKIYJ010000048.1 GCA_022708585.1 Bacteroidota bacterium | reverse complement strand
AATGGACAGATTAGGAATAAAATCACCATTTATTTGAGGATATACTGGATGTTTAAAATCGGAATAACACAGTTCAACACCAGCTTTTTTAAACATTTCTACATCATTATATTTTGCAGCACCATTCCCTGATAAGTATACATTCCCATCAAAATATTTAACAAGATTCAGGTTACGTTGATTTTTTTCTCCAAAATCTTTATTAATATTTGAAGATATTTCTATTTTAGTATTAATTTTTAATTCGTTAATAACAAAATTTATAAAGTTTATATTAAGTTCAGCAAGTGTATTAAATTTTGTTTTTAATATTCTTTCAAAAGCGGGAAAATAATATTGGAAAAAAGGAGCTTTACAGTAGGCATCACGTATTTGATTAATATGTTTAAAATTCCATTTTTGTGAATAATCTATTCCTATTTGATTATAATTTAGGTCCCAACCATCCGACATTTTAACAGATACAGATAATAGAACAGTTTTTGAATCACGTCCTTTAATATAATTTCTATTGGCTACGGTACCTTTAACATATTGAACATTATCTAAAATTACAAAAACATCAGATTTAATAATTTTATAAAAATAACCCAACCATGGTAAATAATTTGGCTGATGTACTGAAACTATTTTAGACATTATGTAGTTATTATGTTATTGCTTATGTTTGATGATTCTAAAAGCAATTTTTTTAATCAGTGAATGCTTCTAATATTTTCAAATACTTCGGCATATTGAATTCCAATTTGAGCTCCTCTGACACGTGCAAGTCCATAAATAAATTCCTTATCGCAGTATGTACGCCATTTTTGAGTTTCATATTGAGCAAGAGCTTCCCATTTTTTTGTTACATGTTTTTCTTCCAGTTTAAAAAAGGCGTTAGAACTGAATTGTATTGTATCCCAGGGCAAATCATATCCATATACAGTATAATGTTTAAATGCTCTTATTCCTTCCTTAAAGATGGTATTATGATCCTGGTGCAGAGAGGTTGACACGGGCAGAAAAACGACATCGGGTTGTATATTTTGTCTAAGTATTACAAGGTCTTCAAGAATATTTTGTCTAAAAGAGTTAAATTTACGAACAGGGTATCCTTTAAGAATAAGATTTTCAGGTTTAATACCAAGAATGGAAGTAGCTTTTTTAACTTCTATTTCGAGAGCATTCTGGGACGCTTTCTTCACAAATAGAAAAGGCGACATAATAGACGTCTTGACCTTCATCAATAAGTCTGACGATAGTGCCGCCGCATCCTAATTCTCCATCATCCGTATGTGGAGCAAGTACAAGTATTTTTTGCTTCATCATCAGTCACTTTTTTTGTAAAATCTGGCAGGATTACCAATCCATATTTCATTTTCACCTGTATTTTTAGTTAGCATAGCTCCCATGCCGACAGTTGAGAACTTGGCAAGTGTTAGATATTCACGCACAGTAGCATTAGCCCCAATATTAACTCCATCTTCAAGTTTTGTAAAGGCACCTACACAGCAAGCACCAGCGAAATGACAAAAATCGCCAATAACAATATTATGACCTATAACACTGCTAATCATAATTCCGCAACATTTGCCAAAAGTAGTACTGGGCGATAATGAAGCGTTAGGCATAACTACACAACCAGGACCAAGTTTAACTCCAGGTGCAACATAAGCAAGAGGATGAATAAAAGTAGCAAGTTGACTTTCGGGAATATTAAGTTCGTAAAACAACTCTATTCTTTGTTGTTTTGTATATAGCCTGAAAATAGAGTAGTAAAAATAATAACCCTGATCAATAAACTTTTGTATATCGTGAATTTTGCCCAATACGGGATAGGATTCAATGTTTTCGCCAATAGAAATTTTATCGTTTAAAAAACCGGCACATTCCCACTCATTGTATCCTCTTTTATTAGCATCGGTTATTGCATGAGCTACAACGCTCCCATTACCGACGCCTCCTATAATAATAATCTTCTTACTCATTTTTATGTTTATTAATAATCAATTGATGTTTTTTCAAAATATTTTTAGCTCTTTCTACAAGAGGAGGTCCAACAAATTTGTTATTTACAATATCTACTCCTTTTGATTGTTTCTCTGATTCTTCTGACATACGAAGCATTTCTTTGGCTTCGGCAACTTCTTCAAAACTCGGTGAAAAATATTGATTGGCAAGAGAAAGCTGTTTGGGACTAAGTATGCTTATACCTCCGAATCCCAATTTTTTAGATATAATAAGATGTTTTTCCAGACCTTCAAGATCGTGAACCTGTACGTATGCTGCATCTATAGGAACTATATTATTAGATCTGGCTGCCATAACTATTAGGTTTCGAGCTGTAAAAAGAGTTTGTTCTTCCTTATCATCAATAGCATGCATATCTGTTATAAAATCTTCACTGCCAAAAGCAACCGCAATAACTCTTGGCGATGCTTGACAAATATCCTGAACATTCATAACAGCAGCTGTGGTTTCAATAATAGGAATTATTAAAAAGGTTCCAGATGTAAAACCTTTTTCGTATTCAATAGATTCTAAAAGTTTGTCAAAAAAGTAAACGTCTTTTCCTGTTTTAACTTTTGAACATAAAAAAGCTTCAATACCCGGGATAGTTAACTGATGTAAGTCTCTTAAAGATTCTCCGCTTTGAAAATCATTGATGCGAACAAAAACCCTGTGATTTTTAAATATTCCCTGATTTATATATTTTACAACATTATCGCGGGCAATTTGTTTCATACTTTTAGGTTGTACCGAATCTTCCAAATCAAGTACAATGGCATCAGCATCGAACCTGATGGCACTCATAATGAGTTTATCGTTATGAGCAGGTACAAATAATAAACTTCTTAATAAACAGTCATTCATTTTATAATCCTTTCTTTTTAATTAATACTTTTCTTTTAAATGATAGTACATTTTCATTATTCTGATTATATGCAACAGTTTCTACTTCAACAATACCTCTATCGGGTTTACTCTTAGATTCACGCTTACTTAAAATTTTTGTTCTTGCATAAATAGTGTCATTAATAAAAACAGGAGCAAGATGTTTAATTTCAGAATATTCAAGATTTGCAATTGCGTTGGCACTAATATCGGGTACAGTAAAACTGGCAGCAAGACTAAAAACCAGTGGACCAACTACAAGTATTTTACCATGTTGGTTTTGTGCTGCATAATCAATATTTGTATGCAATGGATGAATGTTCATTGTAAGCAGGCAAAACAAGTTGTTGTCGCTTTCAAAAATTGTTTTTGACAGATAATGATTTATTGTATCACCAACAATAAAATCTTCAAAATAATTTCCTGATAACTGTGGTTTCATAATACAAGTTTTATTTTTTTACAAATGTACATCATATTTTATTATTTGCATCCTTAATCAAATATTTATTGAGCAAAATAAAGATAAAAGGGAAATTAGATTATTTAAGAAACTCACATTTAATTGATTTTTATCATTTTATGTTTATTTTTTATTTTAGCAAGATTGGGTCTGCTACGAAAACTTTTTTTTTGATAAAATAAATTGCTCTATTTTATAAAATTGTTGTAATTATGCATAATACATTAAGTTTATAAAGTTTATAAAGTTTATAAAGTTCATAAAGTTTGTAAAGTTATTGGTGTTATGAAAATAGAGATGTTTAAGAATATCATTTCCAAGGAGGTGATTTTTCTTTTCGCCATTTTCTTTGTATGGCAGACAAAGAAAATGGTATAATTATTTTGATAAAATAAAAAAATTTATAGATAAATTAATTAAAAATACAGATAAATTTAATTGGAATAAAATTAACTATTTACAATAATGAAATTTATACAAATCTTTAAAACACTTTGCAATCTCTCATCCTCGTTACAAACGAGGACGAAGAAGGGGTACTAAAGTATATGACTGATTTAAAGGTTGAGAATAACGATGAAATCGGACATTCTGGACAAACTCTAATTATGTTAGAGCAATTAAATTTATTACATTAATAGTAAGCTACTGTTACATCGAAGGAGCCTGAATATAATCCTGGAGATTGGTTAATATCAACATTAAGAGTTGCACCTACATTAATATTTGCCTGTCCAAGAGCATTTAAAACAGATACGGTAGCACCAATATTGGAGGTAAAATTATTAATAAGCATGGAGTAAGAGTTAGAATAGATATCGATAGAAGAAGGTAAGACTATTGAAAAAGCAGCATTAGGATAGCCGTTTACAGTAAAACTTGCCGCATTGTAATTAGTAGTAACAGTCATAAGTACAACACCCCCTGTGCTTGTGCGGTTTCCATTAGGATCAATAATAACTGTTCCATTAGAAGAAGTACCAGCAGCTATATCTCCAAATTCCAGATCAGAGAGTCTGTTAATTTGAATTGGTTGAACTATTTTAGCTGTAACATAAGGAACAGCGACAGTTTGAATACCAGGACCATTTCCTGGAGGCCCACCTGGTCCATTTGGCTGAGCATATATTATGGCAGGACAAAGCCAAATTAATAAAGTAAATATTATATATATAATATTTTTAAGCATTTTTAATCTGATACGATAAATTTAATAAATTGTTGCTGATTTTTCAAATTTATTTTTGCGAAATAAACACCTTTTTTTAACTGGCTTAAATTATTAATCTCATTTTTCGAATAATATATTAAAGCAGCTGTTGTAGAATAAATTTCAACGGATAGTAAATTATCATTTTCGGGTACTTTAACAATCAGTTGTTTGTCGAAGTAAAAAGCAGTAACAGTTTTTTCATTACTATTATTAAATTTATCATTTAAGTTATTTGCAGCAGATGAATTAACAATCATAAAACGTGCAGAAGATTCATCCGAAGTAATAGTAAAAGTATATGGTGTATCAGGGTATATAATTGTTCCTGTTTCTTTATCCAGTATTATTATTGAATTATCTGTAATGTCGTTAGAGAATGACAATGTATATTCATATCCCAAAGGAGCTTTTAAATAAATGTCAATATTATTAATATCTTCTATTTTGTTAATATTATGTATTGCTGTCTTAACATTATCCTTAAAGGAAAATAGTTGTGGAGCTTCTTCAATACCAAAAAGTTTAACGGCGTCATTTTGATAATCAAAAACATTTGTGGTATTATAATTAAGACAGATAACATGTTCGTCGGAGTAATCATTCCCATTAACAGTTAACCTAATAAGTTGATTTGCTTTATTGTTTTTAAATGTAACTTGTTGAGCAACTTGTGCTTCGCTGTTTAATTGAATGTTTGCTCCTGTTGCTGTTGCTTGAACAAAAAATCCCTGACCCATAGCTATATATTGACTGCCACCATTGGTACCTGTAGTTCCATTCCAGGTTGCATATTGAGAACCATTCCATACATAAATGGTATTTCCAACATTATGTTTAACCCAACCCGTTGATGAATTCCAGTCAATAGATGAAGGAAATGGATTTCCAATGAGGTTCCATCCACTGGTACTTGAAGGAGACCCAGTAAGATTTAAATTGATAGTTGGAGTAATGTTTGCATTGATATTACCTTTAAAAGTAATGGTTGTGTTATTATCAGCCCAAACAGCAAAACCCTGCCCAACAGGAATTGGTATAGTACCAAGAGTAATATAATTACCGAAATCATTGATAGCTTCATTATAGGGTTTGAGCCATAAGCCATAAAAGGTATTTGTTATTCCATTTGAAAGAGGAGAAGATACCAGGTGCCATTGATTTGAAGAAAGATATCTTTCAACAATTTCAGTTCCATTGCCACTTCTTGTTCCTTTTACTATAAAACATGCATCTCCTGTATTGGATGATTTAACAGTTATATAACCATTATTAACAAAATTATTATTAACTGTAAGAGCCATAGTGGCATTAACAGTAACCTTTGCACCAAGGTTAATATTGAAGTAATGGCATTTAGCTGGATTTGAAACAGGCTCATCAATAATAAGTTCGTGATTATAATAATGAAAATGTGGAATTATAACACTATCAATAAGAGAAGGTACTGTATTTATATCCCAATTTCCGGGGTTACTCCACTGATTATCTATATTGCCAGTCCAAGTGCATTTTTTAGCTATTTGTGGCTGTTGCCATTGTAAAATAGGGTAGCCATTATTGACAGATGGAACAATGCACCATATATTTGAAAAGTCCCAGCCTGCATTAGTAAAAGTTGATTGAGTTTGCATTTGAATGGTATTTATTCCGATTCCCAATGGTGAGGATGACACTAAATCGGTATTCCAGAATGTATTAACAACTGTACCATTATGGCCTTGTCCAACCACGCCACCTTTACCTGAAGAGCTTCCTCCTGAAATAACGGAAGCAGCATAGCAATTTATAATTCTGGTGTAATTTTGGTCCCATACAGAACCTGCAAAACCGCCAGTACCCCAAGAACCTTTTAAACTACAAATAGAGTAAGAATTTTCAACTTTGGAAAAAGCAGTCATATAACCGACAAATCCTCCTGTATTGGTACCGCCTTCAATACTTCCGGTAACAAAACAGCAGGAAATTTCAGCAGTTTCGCCCCAATTTCCCATAACATAACCGGCAAGTCCACCACAGTAACCTCCACCTTTTATATCTACATCTTTCAAACCAAGATTTTTAATTCGTGCATTTGTGGAAACTTTTCCAAAGAAACCAATATGGTTTGTACCGCTTCTGTGAATATAAAGATTGGTAATAATATGTCCCTGCCCATCATAAGATCCAGTAAAAGGGCAACTGTTGTTTCCAACAGGGCTCCAGCCTTTGTTACCGTCCCATGTTGAAGTTGCTGATGCATCAATATCAGCGGTTTGCACAAAATACTTATCCCATACATTATTATTCTGGCTAAGCCAATTCAAATCATTTAAGGTGGTTATCTGATATGGATCACTGCTTGTACCGCTGCCAGCGGGAACTGTTTTGATTTCAAACGGGTTCTGAAAGTAAATAAAAGTTGTTTTCTCTTTAATTTCTGATAATATAGAATTTAGATTATTATTTTTATTATAAACATTGATAGCAGCAGTATAATTTTCGGGAATGGAAAACAGTCCAAATGCTATTAATAAAATAAATTTTTTAATATTTATTTTAAAAGTTGCAATTACTGTTTTCATATTTTGCAGTATAATTTTTGGATTAATAATTCTCTATGAAAAAAGACGCTAAAGTATACATAAATATACAATAGCGTCTTTTATTAGAGATTTTTTTCAGATTTTAGTTATAAGCAACGGTAACATCAAATGTCCCAGTATATAAACCAGGTGCCTGGTTAATACCAACTTGCAGGTCTGCACCAACATTGAGAGTTGCTTCGCCAAGAGCATCGAGAGCACTTGTAAGACCGAGGTCTGATACGAAGTTATTAACTGTCATATCATCCGAACCGGAGGAAATGATGATAGATGATGGTAATACAATTGAAAAAGTAGCCAGAGCCTGTCCGGTAATTTCAAAATTTGCTTCGTGTCCATCATTTGTTGCAATAAGAATAACACCACCAACAGCACTACGAGTTAAAGTAACAGGGTCAATAGTAACTGTACCAATTGCAGGACCAGCGGCTATATCACCAAAATCAAGGTCAACCAGTTTGTTAATAGTTATCGGTTGTACAATGTTTGCCGTAGCAGTTGCTGATGCAGTCGAAGATGCTGTTTGAGCATTCACACTTTGGTTTACTGAAATAACCATCAGTAATCCGATTAAAATCACATTTAATCTTTTCATTTTAATAAATTTTAATTAATAATTAATTTTGACTGCATTCTTTTAAGCAACAACTATGCCTTAACAGTTATTATATTGTAATTCAATATAATATGATTTTTAATATATATATTTTTTTTGAACAAAATTCCCAAAATGGGACAAGTATGTTTCAAAATGGGACAAATAATTATTTATTATTATTAATTTTTTTAAGTATAAAAGTTAAATCATTAATATAGTCCCCATCAATAGATTCTTTGATTTGAAAATCAAGAGCATAGTCAATAGCTTCGTAGTTTAAATTGGCTATTTGGTCATAGTCGAGCGAAACAGTATAATTTCCAGGAGATAATCCCATATAATTAAAATATCCGGTATTATCGCTTAGCATCTTATGTACAACAGTTCCATTGGCATTTTTAATAATTACAATAATTTTAGGAGCATATATTTGTTTGTTATCTTCATCTTCGATAAGTATTTTTCCTTCAATTTCGCCCATAGGTTTAACTGGTATATAAACCTGTTTTATCTGGTTGGGATCAGGGTAAACAGCGATGGTTTGCTTGTCGAGCATCCATGCTATACTGTTAAATCCAGCATTTTTAACCGATATAATATATTTTGTATAAGGTTCTAATGACACGAATCTGTGTATACTGTCGTTATGAGGCAATATTTTTATTCCTTTGCTTATATTTACGGAAGCATTTTTAATCAGTGGTTCATTATTATCTTTAATATTATTATGGTTAATATCAAGAAAGACCATAACATCGATAATACCTTTTCCAACATTGGGTCTGCTTATAGCAGAAACGGGATTTGCTGTTTTGCTAAAAATAAGACTGCCTGAAAAAGCCTGATTGCTTTGCCATGATTTATTATTTCTGGCAAAGTTGAATGAACTTCTAAGTGCATTTAAATCAATATATGTATTCAACATATATAAATTTGAATTATCATAAAATGAATGATTATATGAAAAACTTGTATAAAAATTTTTATTAAATCTTTTTTGAATTTGTAAGCGAATATTGGTAAAATTTTTATCTTTAACATTGGCAAATGAGTATGCAAAGAATGTCCATTGTTTAGGCAAGTAGGCCGAAAAATTAATCCCTGATGTAAAAGTCTTGGTATTTTTAAATGACATTGCACTTACCATTCCTAAA
>JAKIYJ010000047.1 GCA_022708585.1 Bacteroidota bacterium | reverse complement strand
AAGAAGGAGTTTTGCGAATGCCGACTTTCTTAACCCATTTAGCCATAATATCAATACCTTCTTCAAGAGGGGTATAAGAATTAATATTAAAAGTTTTTTTAGCCAGAGAATGGTCAGAGTATGCATCAAGTACTTCATTGCGCGGGGGCAGATATCTTATTTCACCTTTAATGGAAAGAGATTTCATAATAACTTCGGCAAGTTGATTAACTGTAAAACTTTCATCGGCTCCTATATTAAAAATTTTATTGACAGCATCATCAATAAAAGGTGCTTTTGCTATATATGGAGCCACATCTCCTATATAAGAAAATGCTCTTGTTTGAGTTCCATCACCAAAAACAGTAATTGGCTTTCCCTGTAACAACTGATTCATAAAGATACCTGCAACATTACGATATCTATCTCCAATATTTTGATATTCACCATAAACGTTATGGGGTCTGAAAATAACATAATTAAGTCCAAACATCTTGTGAGTAGTTTTCAAATCCATTTCAACTGCGTACTTTGAAATGCCATAAGGATCTTCTGGAAGTGGTATCATATCTTCACGCATAGGCACCTGCCCCGCTCCATATACAGCAATAGAAGATGTAAATACAAAACATTTGATATTATGCTTAACCGATTCATTGATAAGATTAACACTGCCAATTAAATTATTTTTATAGTTGAAACGTTTTATGAAATGACTGAGCCCTTCTGCTGCATAAGCGGCTAAATGATAAACATACTCAAATTCATACTCATTAAACAATTCTTCAAGTAATTTGTGGTCATATACAGAACCTTTAACAAAATTTGCTTCTCTGTTAACATTCTCTTGAAACCCACCTGATAAATCATCTAATACAACAACATAGAAACCATCATTAATAAGACAATTAGTAACATGGGCTCCTATAAAACCTGCACCGCCTGTTACCAGCACTTTCGTTTTATTCATCATAATTTATAAATATAATTAAAGTGTATTTACTTTATGAATATGATACAAAATATCATTTTATAAAAAACGCAAATATACGTTAAATTTTAAATCCCTGCCAATTGTTAAATATTCTTTTATATTAAACAATGCAGACTCTATTTTAAAAATTGTTGCAATTATAATACATTAAGTTCATAAAGTTTATAAAGTTTATAAAGTTTATAAAGTTCATAAAGTTATAGAGTTATAAAGTTCATAAAGTTTGTAAAGTTTGTAAAGTTTGTAAAGGAGTTGAAAGTTGTAAAGTTTGTAAAGTTCATAAAGTTTGTAAAGTTATTGGTGTTATTGGTGTTATGAAAATAGAGAGATTTGAGAATATTATTTCCACAGCGGTGATTTTTCTTTTCGCACTTTTCTTTACCTGCCAGACAAAGAAAACGACATATATTTTTTATAAAATAAAATAATTAATTTCATAGATAAATTAATTAAGAATATAGATAAAATTAATTAGAATAAAATTTATAAATTTTTTGGAGCAGACTTATGCATTAAATATAAAAAATTGTACTTTTACAGTAAACTTATAAATAAATACTTAAAATTTAAAATTATGAAATTTGAATTAGTTAATCTTCCTTTTGAAGTTGATGCTTTAGAGCCTGTTATTTCAGCACGTACAATTGAATTTCATTATGGGAAGCATCATCAAACATATATTAATAATCTTAACAAACTTATAGAAGGGACTGAATTTGCGAATATGTCTCTTGATGAAATTGTTAAACGTTCGTCGGGGGGAATTTTCAATAATGCGGCGCAAACGTGGAATCACAATTTTTATTGGGCAAATTTACGGTCTCCTTCTAATAATCAGCCACAAGGTTCATTGGCAAATGCAATAAATGATGCTTTTGTATCATTTGAATCTTTTAAGGAAAAATTTTCTACTGCTGCTGTTTCTCTTTTTGGTTCAGGCTGGGTATGGCTTGTTAAAGACAATAACGGTAAAATAGAAATTATCCAGGAAAGTAATGCTGGCAATCCTTTAACAAAAGGATTGATACCATTATTAACTTTCGATGTATGGGAACACGCATATTATCTGGATTATCAAAATCGCAGAGCTGATTATATAAATGCTTTATGGCAAATTATTAACTGGGACAATGTTTCAAAGATTTTTTGCAAATAATTCTTTTATTCAACAGTAACTGATTTTGCAAGGTTGCGGGGCTGGTCAACATTGCAACCACGTATTACTGCTATTTGATAAGATAGAAGTTGTAAAGGTATTGTAGCTATTAAGGGAACAAACATTTCTTCTGTTTCAGGGATTTCAATTACAAAGTCTGCTATTTTTTTAACTGCCACATCTCCTTCAGTAACTATAGCGATAATTTTTCCTTTTCTGCTTTTAACTTCTGCAATATTTGACAATACTTTTTGATAAGTTCCCTTATTTGTAGCAATAACAACAACGGGCATTTCTTCATCAATAAGAGCGATAGGTCCGTGTTTCATTTCAGCGGCAGGGTAACCTTCTGCATGTATATATGAAATTTCTTTTAATTTTAAAGCCCCTTCAAGTGCAACAGGAAAATTATATCCTCTGCCGAGATAAATAAAATTTTTAGAATCTTTGAAAATATTAGAAATGTTTTTAATAATATCAAAAGTTTTTAAAGTCTGTTCTACTTTTTCAGGTATAGTTTCTAATTCAAACAATAACTGGCGGTATCTTGATTCCTGTATAGTTCCTCTTATGTAGCCCAATCTGAGTGCCAATAATGTTAATATAGTTACCTGGGCAGTAAAAGCTTTTGTAGAAGCAACTCCTATTTCAGGGCCCGCATGTGTATATGTTCCTGCATGAGTTACTCTTGTAATAGAGGATCCTACGACATTACAAATACCAAGAATTATAGCTCCTTTTGATTTTGCCAGTTCAATAGCAGCACTGGTATCAGCGGTTTCACCCGATTGTGAAACAGCTATGACAACGTCACCTTCACAAATAACTGGATTTCTATATCTGAATTCTGATGCATATTCAACTTCCACAGGAATCCTTGCAAGATCTTCCAATAAATATTTACCAACCAGCCCGGCATGCCACGAGGTTCCACATCCTATTATAAGTATTCGTTTTGCATTAACAAGATTTTTTTCATAATCTATAATTCCACCAAGAGATACTATGCCCTTCTCAGCATTTAATCTTCCCCGCATGCTATCGCGTATAGAACGTGGTTGCTCATATATTTCTTTAAGCATAAAATAAGGAAAACCTTCTTTTTCCAATTCACTTAAACTCATCTCAAGTTGTTCTATATATGGTCTTTTTTCTTGATTTGATACAGTTATTAACTTTAAATCTTTATTGCGTTCAAGAATTGCAATTTCCTCTTCTTTAAGGTAAACAACATCTTTTGTATATTCTACTATTGGAGTAGCATCTGAAGCTATAAAAAATTCATCTTTACCAATGCCTATAACAAGGGGACTGCCTTTTTTAGCAGCCAATAACAAATCAGGGTTATTACGCGACAAAATGATTATAGCATAAGCACCTATTACATAGCCAAGGGCTATTTGAAGAGCCTCAACCAGAGTAACTTTATCATTTATCATTATATCTTCTATAAGATGAACAAGTACTTCTGAATCTGTATCGCTCAAAAAAACATGCCCTCTTTTTAATAATTCTTTTTTAAGAATAGCATAATTTTCTATAATGCCATTATGAATTAATGCCAAATCACCCGAAGGAGAAAGATGAGGATGAGCATTCTCATTATTGGGTTCACCATGAGTAGCCCACCTCGTATGTGCTA
This sequence comes from Bacteroidota bacterium, assembly GCA_022708585.1. Lineage (GTDB taxonomy): Bacteria > Bacteroidota > Bacteroidia > Bacteroidales > JAKIYJ01 > JAKIYJ01. Next base: position 5,419 of record JAKIYJ010000047.1, on the reverse strand, counting down.
TACCTATATTACCAGATAAATTTTCCCCTTTTACAAGTTCTTCAAGATCAGATACTTTGCCTTTGGTTTTATAAAGTTTTATCTTGTCTTGCAATATAGCAATACCAGCACTGTCATAACCCCTGTATTCAAGACGATGTAATCCTTTAATTAAAATAGGAAACGCCTGTCTGTGTCCTATATATCCTACTATACCACACATTTTATTGAATTTTAGTATATGTAATAATTAAACGCATTTTATTACCAACTCTTTTATTCCCTTTTAGAACTGCTCTGTTTGCTCTTATCGAACTCCCCGAAACCATAACATAAATACATTTGTCTTCGGAATATGTGCCATTAAGCAATCCCTGAAGATATTTTGTTACTCTTAATCTGTATTCTTTCTTCGTATTGTCATAACTCCCTCCATAAAAACTTTCTCCTTCATAATAATCAGGTAAAAAACTAATAACCCCATTTTCTGTTTCTCTTATTGCAAGTATTTTAGATGGTGGAGGAAACTCTTTTGCAGATAAATCATAATTGTCTACTGGCATAACAAGTACGGCATCATTTATTATAATATGATTTTGTTTTATAAAATCATTTATATATGGAAATTTAACCTTAACCCTTGTACCTCCCATAGATTGAATAAATAAAATACTGTCAGAAGTGGCTGTATTCCCAGAAATTTGCTGTTTTAATGGAATTATTGCATCCTGAAAATTATAATGATTAAAAGTATTAAACCTTGCACAATATTGATCTATCACAAAATTAAATACCAATGAATCTTGATTATAATTATGATAATATAAACATAATTGCGACAATGAGGATACAAGATCAAAATATGCTATACCTCCTGTACCATTATTATAGACAGAAGTAACATATAATCCTTTCAGATATTTAGTAAAAGCAGTATTGTTTTCAAGATTTGATGCACCGGCATTTATAAGTTGATTCCCAAAGTTATTATCAAGTTTTATTCTTAAATGCGGTGGCATTTTTTTGCCATTAATTGTTACACTGTCTTTTAAATTATGAATATATGAAATATTTTGAGCAAGATTAACAGAACTGTATTGCATATTTCTTTTAGAATGATATATACTGTCAAGATAAATATCATTTAATAATTCATGAACCTTAAAAATAAAAGAACTTGATGAATCCCCGTAGTATCCTTTATATAAAAGAGTAAGGACAATAGAATCGCAAACTGCATTATCCCCGAAGTTAATATCATTTTGAGAAAGCCTTACCTGCGTATAAAAGGAAGCTGACACTTTGCCAAAAACAGGATCATCATAATTTCCCAGTAGATTATAAAGTACTTCGTCTGTAATAACTGAATCTTCTTTAACAGTACAAGCAGTAATAGAAGCAGTATCCGTATACAAGATATTCAACAAGTCGCTTTGAGGCTGAACATCCATACCTATTTCTTCAGGTTCTGTACATCCCCATATAAAAGACAATAATATAATAATAACAAATAAAATATTATGAATTCCTGCTATTTTAAAAAAGTTTTTCAAGATACAAGTTATTAACAATATTATTCTGAAAGCACAGAATCTTGGACAAGAATTTCATCATAAAAGTCAGAAAATGCTTCTATATAAGTTTCAGGTGGTTGGTAATCGAGTATGGGTTTACCATTGTCACGAGCATAATCAATATATTTAGAATTCACATTAGTATCGCCAATAATTATTCCATCCGACAGTTCAATAGCTGCTTTGGTCAAATTTTCATAAGTGGGTTTTTTATAGAAATCAATAATATCATTTTTGATACTATCGGATTTAATTTTTTTGTAAAAAGTCTTGCTTAATTCTTCTGAGAATTCATCATTATATAAAGAATATATAATCCTGGTTTCATTAAAAACAGGATTATCTTTATATAAAGTTCTTATGTATAAAGGAACTAATGAAGACATCCATCCGTGGCAATGAACAATATTAGGGTTCCAGCTTAATTTTTTAACGGTTTCTATAACCCCTTTGGCGAAAAACATTGCTCTTTCGTCGTTATCTTCAAAAAAAACATTGTTTTTGTCATGGAAAATAAACTTGCGTTGAAAATAATCTTCATTATCAATAAAATATATTTGCATTCTGGCAGGTTGTATCGAAGCAACCTTTATGATTAAAGGATGATCATTATCATCAATGATAATGTTCATGCCCGAAAGTCTTATAACTTCGTGTAACTGATTGCGTCTTTCATTTATACAGCCAAAACGAGGCATAAAAACCCTAATCTCATTACCCTTTTCCTGAATACATTGAGGCAATTGCCTGCTTACAAATCCAATATAACTTTTATCCAGAAAAGGAACAATTTCCTGACTTACAAATAAAACCTTAGCATTTACCATTTTGTGTATATTTAAATTATTAAAAATAAAAAAACATTTATCGAATTTTCCATTTTATGCATATAACAATCATCTATCATAATTACACTTGAGGGGTTATAGTATAAAAGAAATAATTATATGACAGCAATAATTAAATTAAATAATGTAATATATACTATGAAACTTATATTTTATAATTTAATTGCAAAAGTACAAAATTTTTATTATATAATCAAATTTTTCATATTAGTTTTGCCAAATAAATAAAAATGACTCAATCATTTATTTTGATAAGTATGAAGGAACAAGATTTTTGAACAATATTTATTTTAAAACAGAGTCATAAAAATTTATCAATTTTTGAAAATGAAAATATTTGAATCAAAAAAAGAACTTAATATATATCTTGATGATATAAGATATAAAAATATGAAAATAGGATTTGTTCCCACTATGGGATGCATTCACAAAGGGCATTTATCATTAATTAAAAAAACTATTTCTGAAAATGATATTGCCGTTTGCAGCATATTTGTAAATCCAGTACAATTTAACAATACTGATGATTTTAAAAAATATCCCCGAACCCTTGATGAAGATATTGCAAAACTTGAAAGTGCAAATTGTGATATATTATTTGCTCCTTCTGAAAAAGAAATTTATCCTGAACCTCCTGTGGAACAATATAATCTTGCAGGGCTTGATAATGTAATGGAAGGTAAATACCGCCCGGGCCATTTTAATGGTGTGGTGACAGTTATAAAAAGACTTTTTGATATCATTGGACAATGTAATGCCTATTTTGGAGAAAAGGATTATCAACAGTTGGTTATAATTAATCATATTGTAAAACAATTATCACTACCTGTAAATATACATTCAGTTGAAACTTGTAGAGAAGATGATGGACTTGCTATGAGTTCGCGTAATATTTTGCTTACCATAGAAGAACGCAAAGCAGCGCCCCTGCTTTACCAGTCTTTATTGTATGTAAAAAAAAATATTCGTAATAAACCACCGGAAAAATTAAAAGAAGATGTAAAAACAAAAATTAATTCAAATCCATTATTTAAACTCGACTATATCGAAATAGCTCATAAGGACAACCTGTTACCAGCTAATGACAAAATAATTAATCCAGATCTTTACAGAGTTTTTATTGCTGCTTATCTGGGAAATGTTAGATTAATAGATAACATCAGCCTGTCTGATTAATTTCATTTTTGTATTATATTAATTATGCAATTTTGTAAATTTGCAAATTATGTTAATAGAAATTTTAAAATCAAAAATTCATCACGTAAAAGTTACCTGTTCTGATATATCTTATATCGGAAGCATAACTATTGATGAAGACCTTATGGATGCGGCGAATCTTATCGAAAATGAAAAGGTTCAGGTACTAAACTTGAATAATGGAGAGCGAATAGAAACTTATGTAATTAAGGGAGAAAGAGGCAGCGGAATTATAGGAATGAATGGTCCTGCTGCTCGTAAAGCTTTGCCAGGTGATATATTGATAATTATTTCTTATGCTACAATGGAATTCGAAATCGCAAAAAGTTATGTACCCTCAATTATTTTTCCTAAAGAAGGAAATAAATTAGAATAATATATGACCTTTTCAAATTCAAAATCTCTTGCATCATTAAATTGCCCTGAATGAAAAAATTTATTGTTGTTTTTTTAAAAATAATTTTTTTTCTGGGTATAGGCGTTTTTTTTATATGGTTTTTTATTAAAGATTTAACCGAAAATGATAAAAAAAATATAATAGAATCGCTAAAAAATGCTAATTATTTCTGGATAGTTATTTCAGTTTTAATTGGCCTTGCAAGCCATTTGTTTAGAACTTTAAGATGGAGAATTTTGTTCGAACCTATGGGACATAAACCCGGAATACTAAATACTTTCTTCGCTGTAATGACAGGTTACCTCGCCAATCTGGCTTTACCAAGACTCGGCGAAATAACACGATGCGGAATATTGAAAAAATATAACGGTATTTCTTTTACTAATGCATTGGGTACCGTAATAGCTGAAAGAGCTTTAGATATTCTTACTTTCCTTGTATTGTTTGTTATTAATATCTTAATACAATTTCAGAGCATTAAATCGTATATATACGACAACATATACTTGCCCTTAATTAACAAATTCCATAATAATAATTATACCATTATTTTATTACTGATTGGTTGTTTACTTATATTAACATTGATTATTTTTATACTAAATAAAAAATATTCTAAAAATAAATTTTTCATAAAAATAAAAGGATTTTTTACAGGTTTATGGAATGGATTGAAATCCCTGAGCCAGATTAAAAAACCTTTTGCTTTTATTTTATATACTTTTTTGTTATGGCTGGCTTATTTCTTAACATTATACGTTTGTACTTTTTCAATACCTGAAACATCAGGCTTAACCCCATTGGCCTCTTTTTCCGTCCTGGTTTTCGGAACCATAGGTATGATGATTGTCCAAGGCGGTATAGGTATTTATCCTGCAATAGCTGCCGAAACTCTTATCTTATATAATATTGCTTCAATACATGGTTATACTTTAGGCTGGCTCGCATGGCTCTCCCAAACTGTTACAATAATAATTTTCGGCATCATTGCTCTTATTTTTCTCCCTGTTGTTAATAAAAAAAAATATTCTCAAAATGTCACATCTTGATATTATCCAAAAAAAAATTTATACTGTCAATTCAATCCACAAAACACTGGCTTACTGGCGTTTTAAACAAAGAAAAATTGTTTTTACCAATGGCTGTTTCGATATTTTGCATTTAGGCCATATTACTTACCTCGCCAAAGCATCCGATATGGGAGATGAACTCATTATTGGTCTTAATTCTGATGAATCAATTAAACGATTAAAAGGGAAAAATCGCCCAATAAATGACCAATATTCTCGACAAATTTTACTGGCTGCAATAAGCTTCGTTTCTGCTGTTATCATATTCGAAGAAGATACACCCCTCTCTCTTATACAATCTATTAAACCTGATATCCTTGTTAAAGGTGCTGATTATATACCCGAAAATATTGT
>JAKIYJ010000046.1 GCA_022708585.1 Bacteroidota bacterium | reverse complement strand
CCACAAATGACGCCCGCAGGGCAAATGACCATCAATGACGTGCAAAGCACAAATGACCACAAATGACGCCCGCAGGGCAAATGACCACCCATGACGTGCGCAGCACAAATGACTATAAATGACGCCCGCAGGGCAAATGACCACCCATGACGTGCGCAGCACAAATGACCACAAATGACGCCTGCAAGGCAAAAGACCACCAATGACGTGCGCAGCACTAATGACTACTAATGACGTCCACTGGATTAAAAGGAAAACATTAAATTTTGATACTAACATCTACACTTCTTAAAATTACACCTCGATGTTTGAGGAAAAAGCTTGAACAACGCCCCGAATTGTTAAAGATTTTAGACAATATCGGCTGGTTGTTTGTTGACCAGATACTACGAATGGGTGTCGGCTTGCTTGTAGGTGTGTGGGTGGCAAGATATTTGGGCCCAAGCCAGTATGGGTTGTTGAGTTATGCCATGGCTTTAGTAGGTTTATTTGTTGCGTTTTCTACTTTAGGATTGCAAAGCATAATGGTCAGGGACTTTGTAAATCATCCCGAGAATTCTCATATAACTTTAGGTAGTGGTTTTTTGCTGCGGCTTGCAGGTGGATTTTTAACCTTTGTATTGGTTTTGGCAATTATCAGTATTTTAAAGCCCGAAGATACATTAAGCAGGGCGATTGTAGCTATTTTGGGGTTTATTCAAATTCTTAAAGCCGGTGAAGTTGTCAAATACTGGTTTGAATCGCAGGTGCAGTCGCGCTTTGTGGTTTGGATTGAAAATGGTGTGTTTTTAATTAGCGCTGTTTTTAAAGTGGGTATGATATTATTGCATGCACCGCTCTTGTATTTTGTTTGGATTAGTTTTTTTGAAGCATTTATAGTCGCAGTGTTGTATTTTGTACTTTACAAGTGGAAAGTTGGCCGTATTACTTTCTGGAAACCAACATTAACACGCTCTAAAACATTGTTAAAAGATAGCTGGCCCCTTATTTTATCGGGGTTTGCGGTGGCTATTTATATGAGAATAGACCAAATTATGATTGGGGAAATGTTGGGGAATAAAGCAGTGGGCATATATTCTGTAGCAGTACAAATTAGTGAAATTTGGTATTTTATCCCTATGGCAATTGTTGCTTCTGTTTTTCCTATATTAGTAAAAACTAAGGGCGAAATTGAAAAAATCTATTATGCACAATTGCAATCACTTTATGATTTGATGATATGGTTAAGTATCATAATAGGACTTTTTATGACATTTTTTTCTTTCTGGATAATAAATTTTTTTTATGGCAAAGAATACATCGAAGCTGTAAGAGTGCTTAAGATTCTGGCATGGGCTGGTGTTAATGTGGCACTAGGTGCTGTATGGAGCAAATGGATTTTAATAGAAAATAAACAAAAAATATCCCTTTTGGGTCATATTATAGGAGCAGTATTAAATATTTTTTTTAATTTTGTTCTAATTAAATTGCATGGGATAAAAGGAGCTGCTATAGCAACAATTTTGAGTTATTGGCTTTCTGCATTTATTGTTTATGCCTTGTACAAACCTTCTAAGTCATATGGGATGTTTATCAAAAGTTTTAATATAAAAAGAATCCATGCTTTTAAGAAAAAATCATCAAAGGAATAGAAACTTAAAAAAAGACGTTTCTTTGTGGAATCCAATATTTTTACAACAATATTTTGCAATTAAAACTGTAAAAGATTATTTTCAATCATTACCTGAAGATAAATTAACAATATATGATTTTGGTTGTGGTTCTAAGCCTTATGAAGTATTTTGTAAAAATAAAAATTATATAGGAATTGATATTGATACTGAGAATATACAAGCAGATATTTTTTCAGATGCCTCTGAGGTTCCTGTTGAAAATTGTGTGGCAGACATTGTTGTAAGTTTTTATATGCTCGAGCATGTTGAAAATCCACAAAAGGTAATAAATGAAAAATACAGAATTTTAAAAAAAGGTGGTGAACTTTTTATGCTTATACCCTTATATTGGGAAGAACATGAACAACCTTATGATTTTTTTAGATTTACAAGATTTGCAATTGAAATGATGCTCAAAAATGCCGGATTTGAGCAAATCACTATCAAAGAAATTAATTCAACCCCTTCAATAACAGGCATGCATTTAGCTAGGTTTTTTACGGGAAAATTTACTCGTTTTTTAGTTCCGATCATTAATTATTTTTTTTAAAATTAGAGTTAAAAGTGCAAAATAGAGCAAAAGAAAAAAATATTAATATATCTAATGTTATGACTTTTGCTGTTAATGGGAAAAAATGAAAATAGTTTTAAAAAATTATACAAAACTTTATAAGATTTTAAAAAAAATCTATTCTTATTCTCTATATTCAAAAAAAAGACAGAAAAGAAATTTAAAGATTATAGAAGAAAAAAAGAAAATAAGAATTGCAGCAGAAACAAAGATAATGGAAGATGTGTTTAATAATGAATTCATAATTCATAATGGACCATTTAAAGGGATGAAATATATAAATAATTCATTAGGAAGTGCATTACTTCCAAAGATTTTAGGATCGTATGAAGAACCTATTCAAGAATGGATAGATGAAGCTATTTATAAAAAAAAATATAGATACATTATTGATATTGGGTGTGCTGAGGGCTATTATGCTGTCGGTTTTGCGTTAAAAATGCCAAATTCTTTTGTTATCGCTTATGATATTAATGATGAAGCAAGAAGAAAATTAAATGAACTTAAAATTATTAATAATATAACAAATATTCAAATAAAATCAGAATGCTCACACCAAGAATTGAATTCTTTGTGTAAGGTAAATACGCTTGTATTTTGTGATATTGAAGGATTTGAAAAGGTATTATTAGATCCTTTAAAAGTAAATAATCTTAAATATGTTGATATAATAGTTGAAACTCACGATTGCTTCGTGCCTAATATTACAGATGAGTTAATTAAGAGGTTTTATCTGACTCACATTATTAAAATTGTTGTAGATTATCCTTTTAGAAAAAATAGCTATACAATACCAAATGAAGCCACAAAAGAATATCAAATCTATATGACGGATGAGAGAAGGCCAAAATATATGAAATTTATTTATATGAAAAGTATTTATGAAGAGCTATAATATAGTTTTTACTACAGATAATCAATATATTAAACATTTATCTGTAGCTATGATTTCGTTAATTGAAAACAATAAAAATATAGAATTAAATATTTTTATTTTATATAACGATATTGATTTAATTAATTTAAAAAAAATTGAAAGTGTTGCAGAAAAATATAAATGTAATGTTACCTTTATTGAGATTAACGATACGTTATTTGATGATTTAGTAATAGGTTCACATTTTTCAAAGGCTAATTATTACCGGCTATTAATACCAGATGTAGTCTTCGAGAGTAAAGTTCTCTATTTAGATGTTGACGTAATTGTAAATGGTTCTATTGAGTCTTTATTTGACTTTGAGATAGATAATTTTTATGTGGGAGCTGTTGAAAATCCTTCCACCACGAGACAGAAAGAACTTGGTATGAGCTTAGATTCAAAATATTTTAATTCTGGTGTTCTTTTAATTAATATGGATTATTGGAGATCAAACAACCTTAAGAATCGCGTTGTTGAATTTACTAAATCAAATTCTGAAAAAATATTATTGGTTGATCAGGATGGGCTTAATTCTATTATTGATGGTAATTGGAAAAATATCCCATTAAAATATAATCAGCAATCATGTATTTTTGAAAAAGATTTTGATTTAAAAAATAATTGTTTTTCAACATTAGAATTAAAAGAGGCAAGAGAAACTCCAATAATTATTCACTATACCGGCTCGTTAAAGCCATGGCATTTCAGAAGCAATCATCCTTATAAAAATCTTTACTGGAAATATTTCAGGATGTCTCCATTTTATCATTATTTTTCTGAAGATTTTACATTTAGAAATGTTATTTCAATGATGATTCCAAAGACAATAAAAAATTCAATAAAAAAACTAAGCCCATGACAAAAGTTTGCAACATAATTAAAATCATCCAATTAATTAAAATAAAACATTTATGCAAGAAATACAAACCCATACCTAAAAAATGTATTTAATCATGTTAAAACGTTGATTTTTTTAATTTTAATTTACAGTTTGAGTTTCATAAAGTGCCTAATTAATAAACCAAAGAACTTTATGCGTGCTAAATTCAGTACCTTTCTGAAAATTTGCAATGATGAATCATATAAAATGGCATTTTTACTGATATTCAATTAATTGTAATTATTGTCATATACAAAATTATTTTACTAGAATTTAAATATATAATTTTATGAAAGATTTAGCTTCAATTGTATTATTTACATATAATCGTCCCTGGCATACAAGGCAAACAATAGAAGCCTTGCAACAAAATGTGTTGGCAGCAGAAAGTGAGTTATTTATATATAGCGATGCCTCAAAAGATAAAAAATCAATTGAAAAAGTAAAAGAGGTGCGTAGTTATATCAATACAATTAAAGGTTTTAAAAAAATAACAATTATTGAGCGTGAAAAAAACTGGGGTTTGGCTGACTCTATTATTGATGGCGTTACAAGTATTGTAAATAAATATGGAAAAATAATAGTCCTTGAAGACGATTTGGTTACCAGCCCCTATTTTTTAAAATTTATGAATGAAGCTCTTGATTTTTATAAGGATAAGAAAAAAGTGTGGCATATAAGCGGCTGGAACTATCCTATTGACACCAATGGTTTAGGAGATGTTTTCTTATGGCGTTTAATGAATTGCTGGGGCTGGGCTACATGGGCGGACCGCTGGAAATACTTTGAAAAAAATACAGACAGTCTTATAAAAAACTTTTCCAAAGAGCAAATTACCCGTTTTAATTTAGATGGTGCAGATAACTTTTGGAAACAGGTTTTAGCTAATAAAAACGGAAAAATGAATACTTGGGCCATATATTGGTATGCAAGCATTTTTATTAAAGACGGATTATGTGTAAACCCTTCTAAAACTCTTGTGAAAAATGTTGGGAATGATGAAACCGGAGTAAATTGCCCTTTAACCAAGATGTTCGACTCAGATATAAATATTCAGGAAATAAAGTTGGCGCATGATGACATTATTGAAAACGCCACTGCCTTAGAAAGAGTTAAAAATTTTTATAAAAATCAAAGACATTATAATTTGAAATGGCTTATTAATTATTTTATAAAAAAATGTCTCTAAAAAAAACAATTAAACGAATATATCTCAAAGAACAATTTAAACCATCTTGGCTTGGTTTATTTATTAATCCTTTTTATTTTTCAAGAAAGTCATTATATGATAACATTTCATTATTGATTGGGAATGTGCATGGAAAAGTTTTAGATATAGGTTGTGGCAATAAACCATATCGGCATATGATAGTTTGTGATGACTATATTGGATTGGAAGTAGATACACCCCAAAACAGATTGTCGAAAAGTGCCGATGTGTATTATGATGGGGAAAGTCTGCCTTTTGAAACACATACATTTGACTCTATAATTTCGACTCAGGTTTTAGAACATGTTTTTGAACCTGAAATATTTTTAGAAGAAGCCCATAAAGTATTAAAAGATGATGGATTTTTACTTCTGACTGTGCCATTGTTTTGGCCCGAGCATGAAAAGCCCTATGATTATGGGAGATACACGTCGATGGCTATAAAATATGTGCTAGAAAAACATAATTTTGAACTTATAAATGTAAAAAAACTGCCTCAAACTATACAGCAGTAGCCCAATTACTCATTGCTTACATATACAAAAACTGTTTTAGTAAAAGAAAATACCTCGACGTTATTCTAATCCTATTATTAATTGCGCCGATTAATATTTTGGGATTAATTTTTTCTAAAATCCTACCAAAAAATGATGATTTTTATTTAGATAATGTGATACTAGCTCAAAAGAAAAATATTAAAAAATAATATTTTAAATGGACAATTTCTCTTTATGGGGGTTCAATATACCACTTTTTGCTTTAAGCAGCGAAGAAATGATTTATTTGAAAAGCTTACCAGATAAGCTTCCGCCAATAGAATGGATTTGGAAAGAAATGGATAGAATATGGGATGGGTTAAAATTAAATAATAAAATATTACTTGAAGGTCAGCCCATACACTTGTTTTATAGTCATCCGGTATGGCTTATTAATGGAGTATTTTCCGAACAAGATGCTTTGTCGAATAAGTACCGGACAAATATAGCCCATTACATTAATTCCATAAATGCTAAAAAAGTTGCAGATTATGGGGGTGGATTCGGTTCTCTTTCCAGAAAAATAGCAATGGACATTCCTAGTGCAAATGTTCATATTATTGAGCCATTTCCTTCAAACCTAGCCAAAGCATTAAACTCTTCTATACTGAACATTTCTTTTCATGATGATTTTGGATATAATGATTTCGATGTGTGCATTGCTCAAGATGTTCTTGAGCATGTAGAAGACCCTATAGCCCTTGCATTTTATATCTCAAAACATACTAAAACAGAAGGTTTTTTAATTTTTGCTAATTGTTTTTATCCTGTTATTAAATGCCATTTACCAAATACTTTTCATTTAAGATACACTTTCCCTTTTGTAATGAGAGCCATGGGCTTAAAGAAAGTAGGAAATATTAAAGGTGCAGAATATGCAGAGGTTTATGAAAAATACAGGCACTTGTCTTTGAAAAAAGCTAGGAATGCAGAAAAAGTATCAAAAATAATAGGTCCATTATTAAATTTTTTAGCAAGTATAATTTCAAAATTCTTAAAACTATTTAAGTGAAAGTTTTAATAGTAAATACATATGATATGTTTGGTGGCGCTGCTCGTGCAACCTATCGTTTGCATGAGGCATTACTAAGAGCAGGTGTGGAGTCGCAAATGCTTGTGCAATCTAAAACAGGAAGCGATAAAGAGGTGTTTTCAAACTTTTCAAAACATACTAAAGGACTTGTATTCCTTCGACAAATTTTTGATAATATTCCCGTTTTGTTTTACAGAAAACGAGAAAAAAATATTTTTTCTACAGCATGGGTGCCATCAATTGGCTTGTTGAAAATGATAAATCGAAGCAATGCCGATATTGTTCATTTGCACTGGATAGCGGGAGGTATGTTGCGTATTGAAGAACTTACAAAAATAAACAAGCCAGTGGTTTGGTCATTATTAGATATGTGGGCTTTTACAGGGGGCTGTCATTACGATAATTATTGTAATAAATACACTCATAATTGTGGTGCTTGCCCCATACTTGGCTCTAATAAAGTAAATGACCTTAGTAAAAAAAATTATAACCGAAAAAATAAAACGTATTCAAAAATTAAAGAATTAAAAATTATTGGACATAGTAATTGGTTAGCAGAAAGTGCGAAGAAAAGCAGTTTGTTATACAAAAAAGAAATAAGAAATATAAGTAGTACAATTGATGTCAATTTTTTTTCCCCCATTTTAAAAAATACAGCAAGAAAAGATCTTCAGTTGCCTCAAGAAAAAAAACTAATTTTGTTTGGCGCTATGGGAGCTACAAGCGATACACGAAAAGGATTTAAAGAGCTGTCTGAGGCTTTGCGGCTGCTTAATATTCAAGAAATAGAACTGGTCGTTTTTGGTGCAAAAGAGCCTGACAATTCTCCCGATTTTAATTTTAAAGCACATTATTTAGGTAAACTCTCTGACGACGAGTCACTAAGATCTTTGTACAGTGCCGTTGATGTTACAGTACTACCTTCATTGCAAGAAAACATGTCAAATATAGTGCTTGAATCGTTATCTTGCGCCACTCCTGTTGTGGCATTTAATATTGGGGGCAACCCGGATATGATAGACCATCTGTACAATGGCTATCTTGCAAAACCATTTGAGACGGAAGACCTTGCAAAAGGTATAATGTGGGTTTTGAATCATAAAAATCCTGATGAATTATCCTATAATGCTAGAGAAAAAGTATTGAAAAACTTTGATTATTGTGTTGTTGCACAAAAATATATTGATTTATATAATGAGGTTTTACATAACAAATCAAAATATTAGTTTGAGCAAATCAGTAAAATCAAAAATTGATGAGTACCTTAGGGATAATTAAACAAAAGTTAAAGTTACAACATGGAAAATAGAATCAATGAATGATATTTTGCTAACGCCCATCATTCCTACATATAATCGAAAGGAGTATTTAAGAATCGTATTAAACTGTTTATTATCACAGAAATGTGAAGGTTGTAGAATATTACCAGTTGTTGTTGTTGATGGCTCTACTGATGGGACATTAGAAATGTTACAAAGAGAATATCCTATTGTTGAAATAATAAAGGGAGATGGACAATGGTGGTACACACGATGTATAAATGAGGGAATTAAAAAAGCATTAGCTTTAGAAGCAGATTATATTTTAACCTTAAATGATGATATTGAATTTGATGAGAATTATTTGTCATTTTTGTTTCAGGTTTTAAAGAATGAAGGGAATAATTGTATAGTTGGTTCGGCTTCTTTTACACGTACATTGCCTCATAGAATTACTTTTTCGGGTGTACGCAAAACAATAAAATGGCGAATGAAAGATATGGTTTATTTTAAAAAGTACAGTATAGTTGACAAAACAAAGCTGTATTCTTACAAACCATCTGTAAATTTATCGGGCAGAGGAATTCTAATTCCCGTTGAACTTATAAAGAAAATTGGTTGTTACGACGAGAAGTTTGTTCAATATGGTTCTGACACCGATTTTACTTATAGGGCTAGTAAAGCAGGCGTAAAAGTTTTTATTTCTTATGATGCATGTATATATGAAAATGAAAGGATGACATCTCAGGGGATTTTTTATAATAAACCCACAATAAAAGAGTTTTTTACATCTTATCTTAATCCATACTCAATTAATTCATATCGTAAATCGATATATTATTATAAAAAACATGGATTAAAATTTTTATTACCACTCTACTTGCTTATAATTATCATTGGAATTTTTCATGGAATTATAAGAATAATAATTCATAAAGATTTTTGATGAGAGCTGAATTATTGGTTTAGCCCCCTAAAAATCGGACAATTTAATTCTGTAAGACAAATGTATATATTTTTTTCATAATTTTGTATCAGCAAGGAACGACTGAAGGTGACCTTTGTACCGATGGTTGTTAAAGTGAATTGGGTCCTTTTGACCCATTCACTTTTTTAAATTAACTCCCACCGCACATTGAGGCCGGTTTAATTAAGCAAGGAACTTCCTTCAGGTTCTCATTACCCGATAGTTGTTGATAAGGGATTTTTAACA
>JAKIYJ010000045.1 GCA_022708585.1 Bacteroidota bacterium | reverse complement strand
TTATAGGCAACGCCTTTGAAAAAAATTATCAACTTATTGGTGAAATCTCTTGTGCTATACATGAATTATCTACGGAACATCATAATTCATAATTACACAAAACTTGAATTAAAAAATAAAATCAAAAAAATTGAGTAAAATAGTGGGCGCTAATGGATTCGAACCAGTGACCCCCTGCTTGTAGGGCAGGTGCTCTGAACCAACTGAGCTAAGCGCCCAATTTTTTTTGCAAAAATAAAAAATTTTTACATCGGTACAACTAAAAGTAAAAATTTTTTTATCCACCACTTATTAAATGTATAACATCTACTGTATCACCTTCTTTTATAATAGATTTTGAAAACTCATCTTTTTTTATCAACTTGTCATTTACTTTAACAATTAATAATTTGAAAGAAAATTTTTTATATTTCAAAAGCTCTTCAACTGTTATTTGATCAGAAAAAGGTATTTCTTCCTTGCTATTATTTAAAATAATGTTCATATAGTGATAGATTTTAAAATCTCATTTTACCTTCACAAATGTACATGTAAATTTTCAATTGACACACAAGCAAATAAAAATCCCGTCCACATGCTCACGCAAGGCATCAGCTTGCGTTTTCACATATTACCATTAATTTTGCATAAAAAACAAAACAAAAATGGAGGTAATATGAAAAAAAAGACATGCGGACTGGATGTGCACAAAGATACAATATTTTGTGCAATTTATGATGGAAAAGATTTCAGTGAAGTGAAAGTATTTTCCACACTCACTGATAGTATATATTCAATGGGAGAATACATACAATCAGAGGGAGTAAAAGAGATAGCATTGGAGAGCACAGGGATATACTGGATAGCGATATGGAATATATTGGAGGATATGGGTTTTAACGTAATGTTAGTGAACCCATATTTAATCAAACAGATGCCTGGATGTAAGAGTGATTCCAAGGATGCGAGGTGGATAGCGAAATTATTACATAAGGGATTATTACGAGGTAGTTTAGTACCAGATAAGAAGATAAGGGAGTTACGGACATATAGTCGTAAATATGTGAAATTACAGCAGAGACAGACATCAGTATTACAGAACATGGAGCATATATTAGAGATGTGTAGCATAAGAATTACGAGTTATGTCAGCAATATATCAGGGAAGAGTATAATAAATGTAATAAGGAAGATAGTAGAAGGAGAAACTGATCCGGAGGTATTAATAAAAGAGATACATGGTCGTATAATTAAAAAACACACAGAAGCGACAATAAAAGCATCATTGAAAGGTTTTATACTGGAGCATCAGCGATTTAGTTTGGAGTTGTCGTTAGAGGAGTATGATATGCTTGTAAGACAGAGCAAAGAATGTTTAGATAAGATGGAAGAATTATGTTATAAGGAATACAGGAGAGAGATGGGTTTATTACTAACGATACCTGGGATCAATCGCATATCAGCGATGATAATAATAGCAGAGACAGGAGCAGATATGAGAGCATTTGAGAATAGCAGGAAATTTAACGGCTGGACGGGATTACGTCCGAGAAATGATGAGAGTGCCGGTAAATATAAGAGTACAGCTACAACTAAAGGTAATCGTCATCTGCGAGCAGTTTTAGTTCAATGCGCATGGGCTGCAACACGAATCAAGGGATCGTATTTTAAAGATAAGTATAACCATTTAGCGATAAGGAAATCCGGGAAAAAAGCATTGATTGCAATTGCAAGGAAACTATCATCAATAATTTGGAATATACTATATTATGGGGAGGAATATGACGCAGGGAAACATATTATTTATGATCCGTATAAGTTGAAAGCGAAGATAAGTTATCATCAGAGAGAAGTTAGACGACTTGAGAATTTATTACAATAATGCGTAAAGGTCGGATAAATTTGTGGTGGCTAAAAACCCCGTTTGCAAATTGACCAATGCAAGTTGTCCTTAATAATTTGGGACTTTAAGCACACAAACATGAGTTAATGTTCATCAATAGATGAACCAAACTCGCAGAGGAAACTCGCTCACCCAAAGCGGTATAAATGGGTTAAATTTTAAAAAGAAATCGGAAGAAGGATGGATTTATAGAGGAAATTTATAAAAATAATAAGCACTGGTAATAATATTATAAATATAAAAAGTTCGTAGCAACAAAACATAAACTGAAAAGGAAACACTATAAATCAAAAGTGAAAATCATTATTTTTACAAAAAATTTGGACTTATCATACAAATGCAAATAATAGATACACATGCTCATATTTATCTGGATGAATTTTCAAATGATATTGCTTCAGTTATCCAAAGAGCAAAAGACACAGGAATAAAAAAAATTATGTTGCCTAATATTGATAAAACAACTGTAATTCCAATGCTGAAATGTTGTAACAAGTATCCCGATATTTGTTCTCCAATGCTTGGCTTGCACCCAACATCAGTAAAGGCAAACTGGAAAGAAGAATTAGACGAAATTTTTAATCTTTTTCAAGGTTTTATTGACAATAAAAATGAATCTCTTGATTTCTGTGGAATTGGAGAAACAGGAATAGATTTATACTGGGATAAATCTTTTGAAAAACAGCAGATAGAATCTTTTATTGAACAGTTGAACCTGGCTGTTAAATTAGATATTCCAATTGTAATTCATTCTCGAAATTCAATTGAACTTGTACTGGACATATTATCTGATTATAAAAATAAGATTAGAGGGGTACTACATTGTTTTCCTGGTAATGTTGAACAGGCATATAAATCTATAGAAATGGGGATGTTAATTGGAGTAGGAGGGGTTGTAACTTATAAAAATGCATTAATACGAAAGGTGGTTGGAGCCTTGCCACCTAAAAGTATTGTACTTGAAACAGATGCTCCATATTTAGCCCCTGTACCTTTTAGAGGTAAAAGAAATGAAAGTTCTTATTTAAAATTTATTATAGATGAAATTGCGAGTATAAAGAACATAAAATCAGAGGAAGTATGTGAAAATACTTTTTTAAATACTTGCAATATGTTAAAAAAATATTCGTTATAAAATTTTTGTAAAAAAGTTGTAAATCATTTTTATAATTTTATAATTTAGCGGGTCGTAATGAAAAAGGATTTAAGAACAGAGGGAGAGATGGCCGAGTGGTCGAAGGCGCACGCCTGGAGAGTGTGTAATCGCCAAAAGCGGTTCATGGGTTCGAATCCCATTCTCTCCGCTGAAAAAATCCTTTAAACAATAATTATTAATTATTAATTTTTAATTTTTTAAAAAAATGAAACAAAAAATTGCTTTGCTTACATTAGTAAGTTTATTGGTATGTGGAACTCCTGTGTTGTTATCAGCACAAACTCAGCACAAACAAAAAGAAAAAACAGAAAAAGTTGATGATTCAGCAGCTTTAAAAAACCAACAAAAAGATACTGCAAAAGTTGCACAAGCAGATTTACAAGCTACACCTCCTCCACAAGAATCTAAATCTTTTCATCAAGTTCTAAAAGAAAAGTTTATTGAAGGCGGCCCTGGCTTTATGGCTGCAATTTTATTGTGTTTGATTCTGGGGCTGGCTTTAGCTATTGAAAGAGTTATTTATTTAAACTTATCAACTACAAATACAAAAAAATTATTGATAGACCTTGAAGAAGTACTTAATAAGGAAGGAATTGATGAAGCTAAAAATATATGTAAAAACACTAGAGGCCCAGTAGCCAGTATTTTTTATGAAGGATTAAACCGTTACAATGAAAATCTTGAAATGGTTGAAAAATCAATTGTTTCTTATGGCAGCTTGTTTACTTCAAATATGGAAAAGAATTTGTCATGGATATCATTATTTATTGCTCTTGCTCCTATGTTAGGATTTTTAGGTACTGTAATTGGTATGGTTCAAGCTTTTGATGATATTGCAAGAGCCGGTGATATAAGCCCGCAAATCGTAGCTGTTGGTATCAAAATCGCTTTATTGACAACCGTATTTGGTCTTATAACAGCTATAATTTTACAATTATTTTATAATTATATAATCTCAAAAATTGATGATATCGTTAATTCAATGGAAGATGCTACAATAAATTTTATGGATTTGCTTGTAAAATATTCTTTAAAAACTGTACCAGTTAAAAATTAATTATTATGAATAGAGATAAGATATTAAAATATGTTTCCAGAATATCAGTAATACTACTAATTAGTATAGGAGCATTCTTTACTATTTTGGTTTGGATTAAAGGAGATTATGCAGTTGCCGTAGAACCGTTACGTAGTAAAATTCTTGATCCTTTTATAATAACTGCCTATGTCGCTGCAATTTTTTGTGCCTTGTTTGTAATTATTTTTCCACTGGCTCAGATAATAAAAAGTCCTAAAAAAACTTTAAAAATTTTAATAGGAATAGTCGCTGTTGTATTGTTCTGGTATATAATTTACACTCTATCAACAGGGCCTGTTGATCCTGATATCCTGGTTAAAACAGGTACTTCTGAAAAGGTGGCAAGATATGTGGGAGCAGGTTTAATTTGTACCTATATTATCTTTGGAATAGCAATATTAACTACAATTTATTGTGAAATTTCTAAAAAATTTAAATAAATAATTAATTCTGTAAATTATAATTATAGTTTAATTACATTTATTTTAAATATTAATAAAATAAAATGAAAAGAAAAGTCCCCGAAATAAATGCATCTTCAACAGCAGATATGGCTTTTTTACTGTTGCTCTTTTTTCTGGTTACTGCATCTATGAATGTTGATTCCGGTTTAACTCGTATACTACCTCCACCACCAGACCCTAATGCTCCTGTACCTGAAATAAATCAAAGAAATATATTCGTCGTACTGATAAATGCAGCTGATCAACTTCTTGTTGAAGGAAAACCCGGAAGTATTGCAACTTTAAAAGATCAGACTAAAGAATTTATTGCTAACCCATATAATAATCCAAACTTGTCCGATGGAGAATTGTTGTCTGAAAAAATTAAAAAAACCACAGATCCCAAAATGCGAAAAAAATATGAAGATGCTTTAAAATTATTAGGTGACAGAAGAGTAACAAAAGGTATTATTTCTTTACAAAATGATAGAGGTACTTCATATTCAATGTATATAAAAGTTCAAAATGAACTGGCAAAAGCAGTTAATGAATTAAGAAATGAACTTTCTAAAGAAATTTTTGGTACCAGTTTCAATAAACTTGTTGAACTGAAACAGGATGATAAGGCTGAAGCTATTAAAACAGTTATACCAATGCAAATTTCCGAAGCCGAACCTAAAAATGTAGGAGGTACCAAATAATGGGAAGATTTAAAAAGGATGACAAACATACTGCTCCTGCAATTTCTACTGCATCTTTGCCTGATATTATTTTTATGTTACTTTTCTTTTTTATGGTTACAACCACTATGAGACAATCCAGTATATATGTTAAAATTGTACCCCCAGAGGCTTCTCAATCTCAAAAACTTGAAAAAAAATCTCTTATAAGTTATATCTATATTGGACCTCCTATAAATCCACAAGTCTTTGGTAATGAACCTCGTATTCAACTTAATGATACTTACTCTGACGTTAAAGATATTGCTGAATTTATAACCAAAGAAAGAGAAAATATTAAAGAAGAAGATAGACAAAAAATGACTACTTCTTTAAAAGTAGATCAAGATGTGAAAATGGGTATTGTTACTGACGTAAAACAGGAACTGAGAAAAGCAGGCGCCTTTAAAATAAATTACGCAGCAAGAAGAGTAAATGACTGATTAACTATTCATATATTAATTTTTAAGATTAATGAATGATGAAAGGCTCTCTGATGATGAGAGCCTTTTTCTTTTGACTGCTGTTCTGATAATTGTTGTTTTATTCAATCTCAATAGATGATACCTCCCTGTGCTTAAAAATATAATATAATATTATCACAGTAACAATTACTGATAAAATTATTGCAATATAATTATTCCCAAAATTTCCAAATGACTCATAACTTTCATCCACAATACCTCGTTGACTTAAATATGATATAATCACAGCTGTAGCGTTATTGATAAAATGTGCAAAAATTGGCACCCAGATAGATCCTGTCCATAATAATAAATAACCAAATAATGCTCCCAGCAAACATCTTGGTATAAAACCATAAAACTGAAGATGCATAGCCGAAAAGGCTATCGCTGTTATTATTATTGATAAATGAATATTACCTGTCCATTCCTTTAATAACCTTTGGAAAAGTCCTCTAAATAATAATTCCTCACCTATTGCCGGTATTATTGCCATCATAAATATATTCAATATAAATGCTCCTGTACTCTTCATTATTAAAAATGAATTACTCAATTCAGTTGCATTTTGTTCAGATTGTTTCATCCACGTTTCAATATTTTTTAAAGATTCAGGAAAAACCATTTTATTATTTATTTCTATTAATAAATTTATTAATGGTTGTATTGTAAACATAACAATTAATGTAAGCAAAATAATTATATACCCGGGATTAATATCAAATCTGTAATAATTTTCTGTTTTGTTATTATTAAATAATTTTGCGGCAATTAAAGGTGGTATAATAAAAATCCCAACTGATTGAACTATTTGAAAATATTTGAAAAATGGAATATAATCAGGATTTTTAATGTCGGATAATATTTCAGGATTTGTAAAAAAATTAATTCCAAATATTGGAATAGCTATAATTGTCCCTATCATTAAAGTAAAAAGTAATGATAAAAATATAATAAATAAACTGAATATGACTTTTGCAAAAGGTGAAAGATTTGAAAATATTCCAAAAAACATAATATTGTTAGTTTTTGTTATTTGACAGCCAAATTAATGAAATTTCCAAATATTAAACTTAATTTAAGTTGAATTGAATATAGAAAGTTTGACTTTAATATTTTGGCTTTATTATATAAAATTGTTCTAATTACACAAGTTCTATAATATGGATGCGGGTTTTAACATATATAAATATTTGAAAAAATTACTTATTTATATAATTTTATATAAATACAATTGAAGAATAAAATTTTTTTAACAACATTATTTTAAAATATATCTAATATTTTTTTATAAACATATGAAAATAGGAAATATTGATTTGGGAAATAGACCATTATTCCTGGCTCCAATGGAAGATATTACAGGTCCTCCATTCAGAGTTATTTGCAAAGAAATGGGGGCTGATTTATGCTTTTCAGAATTCATATCAAGTGATGGTCTTATAAGAGATAGTTGGAAAAGCCGCCAAAAATTGTATGTCTTAAATGAAGAACATCCCGTTGCTATACAAATATTTGGCAATAATGTAGAATCCGTTGTTAAATCAGCACATATAGCATTGGAATCCAATCCTGATATTATTGATCTTAACTTTGGCTGCCCTGTTAATAAAGTAGTTAACAAAGGTGCAGGGGCTGCTCTTCTTAATGATTTGCCCAAAATGAAGGAAATAGCCACAGCAGTGATTAAATCTGTTGATATACCCGTAACAGCCAAAACCAGATTGGGATGGAATCATGATAGAATAAATATTGATGAGGTGGCTTTAATGTTACAGGATTGTGGAATTTCGGCTATTACAATTCATGGCCGTACCAGAAGTATGCTGTATTCCGGCTCAGCAGATTGGGCACCAATAGCAAGAGTTAAAAATAACCCTGCTATTTCAATACCTGTCATTGGTAATGGCGATGTAAATTCCCCCGAAATAGCTGAATATAATTTCAATAATTATGGAGTTGATGCAATAATGATTGGCAGAGCGGCAATAGGCAATCCATGGATTTTTTATCATATAAAAACTTACCTTAAAAATAAAAAAATTATAGAAATGCCTTCTGTTAATGAAAGAGCATCAGTTTGCCTCAAACACCTTGAAGGCGAAGTTAAATGGAAAGGAGAAAAAAGAGGAATTTTTGAAATGCGTAAACATTATTCCGGTTATTTTAAAGGATTACCTTATGGTAAAACTTTTAGAAATATATTAGTACAGATTGATAATCTTGAAAAATTAAGAGAAATATTACAATTAGTAATTAAAAAAGATACCCTTCTTTGCTAAATAAATCTGTAAGCCGCATCCCTTTTGAAAAGTGTAAAGTATTAATTCCAAATCTTTCGGCTACTGGCAAATAATAATCTGTATCGTCAATATAAAGTGTTTTTTGTGGAATTAACTTGCTGTCATTAATAACATAACTAAAAATCCTTTCCTCAGGTTTACGCATTCCAATTTTATGCGATAAATAGGCTTTATGAAAAAGTTCTGATATATGATTTATTCCATAAGGAAGTAAAAGGGAATTATAGACAGGCTCATGAATTGCATTAGTATTACTCAATAAGCATGTAAAATAATTTAACTTCACTTTTTTTAATAAGTCTATATTATCTTTATCAAAATCTATAATCATAGCATTCCAGGCATCATCAATGGCTTTATCCTGTAAATTTATATCTGTCAATTTACGTAATTTATCTCTAAACTGTTCAGGACTTAATTTTCCACTTTCAAAATAATCAAAAAACTCATCCTGTCGGGCTTGTGTAAAGATATTGTCAAAATCTTTAATACCTATATTTTTGAAAGCATTTATTGTTAAAGAAAAATCAATATTAAGAACTACAGCACCAAGGTCAAAAATTATATATTGAATATGCTTATGTGATGGCATAATAAAACATTTGTTGTTAATTATAGTTTGTCCATAATGTCAGATTTCATCGTTATTCTCAGCTTTCAAATCGGTTATGTACTTTAAGTACACTCCCGATTTTCAGGCTATCGAAACCTCGAACTCGAACATTCTGAAACAAACTCTTGACTTTATGGACAGACACTAATTATTACATATCTGAATATTTACAAATAATTCTAACAATGACATTCGTTGCTTTAATCATAGATTCAAGTGGAACAAACTCCATTTTTCCATGAAAATTATGCCCCCCTGCAAAAATGTTAGGGCATGGCAACCCCATAAATGAAAGCCTTGCACCATCGGTCCCCCCTCTAATAGGAACAATACGAGGTACTATGCCTTCCTCAATCATCGATAAACGGGCATTCTCTATAATGTGATATACAGGTTCAATTTTTTCTCGCATATTATAATATTGATCTTTCATATCAAGAAACACAACCTCCTTTGCATGTAAAAAATTTATGTATTTAACAACTTCTGCCATCAACTGTTTCTTGTTTTCAAATTTTTGCCTGTTATGATCTCTAATAATATATTGAAGAGTAGCTTTTTCAACATTGCCTTCTATTTTAGTTATATGAAAAAATCCCTCATAATCACTTGTAAATTCAGGCCTTTCATTAACAGGAAGCATGTTGTTAATTTCATTGGCGACAATTAAAGCATTAATCATTTTACCTTTAGCATAACCAGGGTGTACATTGCAACCTTGCACAG
>JAKIYJ010000044.1 GCA_022708585.1 Bacteroidota bacterium | reverse complement strand
AGACATTGCCAGCAAAAACAATATAGGCAACGCTTTTGCTTTATTGAAAATACTATGGCTATTCATCTTGAGCACTGATTTTGAATTCTATTTGTAGATTACCATTAGCATCACTTGTAGGAGCTATATTTTTCAATCGAATGTGAGGATTAGAAGGTACTGCTCCTTCTTTATATGGGAAGATACCACCATAAATACCCACCTGTGTACCATCGGTGCCAATATATAAATTAGGATGTTTTAAATGATAATTGCTGGCATAATTAAAACTGTAAAGAGTATTGCTTACAAAGACAGAATCTGGAACTACATTTAAATAGTTTCCATTTGTAGTATATGAACCACCATAAGATGCACCAGGAAATAGAAATAAATTATTATAAAATTGGTTACCATTACCAGCTACACCTGAGCTATATTGATATTGTGAAAAGAATATATTATTTTTAAAAATATTATTATCACCAATTATTGCAGTATTGGCATTGCTTGAAAAAAACCAAATATTATTTTCATAATTTATACCATTAGAACCTGTACATCTATTTTGCAAAAAACTATTAAATACTGCAGCATTTGTAGCACGTGTGAAATCAACATTGCCTATAACTACACTGCGCAAAAGCACAAAATTATTAGAATTGGTATTGCTGCCATAACCTAATTCAATGTTCCCATTTATCCTGGAATAAGCGATAGTTATATTTTGGACAGTATCTTGAGCATTAAAATAAAGTCTAAAAGTTCCAGTTAATTGTATGCCCTCTATATGCAATCCATCGGTGTGTTCTTTTATAATTAAATCGCCATTAATAATAGTTTTGCCTGTAGCTTGCGTGGAATCCAGATAATGTCCTGCACCATAGATGTACAGTGGCTTTGCAATTTGAGTTGGCGCATAAAATGTGCCTCCAGAGAGATAAATAGTATCACCACTGCTGGCTGCATTATGAGCATTAGTGAATGCATTGGAGCCATTGAAAATTTTCACTCCTGACGAGGTGTGAAGGGCTGCTTTTTGCCCATAAATTGTCATAGATATGCCAATAAACATTGGAATTAAAAATAATCTTTTCATAAAAAAATTTTTTGACAAAAATACAAAATATAACAGAAACAAACTTTATATTTCATAAAATATATTTATTTTGGCTCTATTAAATGATGTTGTAATTTTACAGAAAAATAAAAAATTATGGGAACTAAAAAGCAAATAAAAGAATTATTTTGCAATTGCATATATAAGTTTATCTCAAATATTTAAAGTATGGGAATATCTTTACAAATATAGAAAAGATGTATGAAAAATTCATTAAAACAAAATCTGTAAGAACCTATAGGTGTCCTATTTTACGAAAATGGAAATCTCAGAATTGAAACTTTAAAATAATTAACACCTCTAATGTATTTTTAATATAGAAACACTCAAACAACACTTTTTTAGAATATAGCAATTTTTTTATTCTATTTTTAAGAATTATAAAACATATTTTGTGTTATTTTTTGGTACTGCTCACGATTTTTATATTTTTGATTTTCTAAATTTCAATTTACTTGTTAACTACATTTATAAATTAGAATCCATTAATTATTTGAATTTACGACATATAAAAATTCATAATTTTTTAAATATTGTTATAAAAATATTGATAAACATACTATCTTTGTTAACAATAATATTTATTGAAAAACAGTAAATTTTAAAGCAATAAAGCGAATATGAGAAAAACAGTAAATTCAAAAAAGGCAGCCGCACCAATAGGTCCATATAATCAGGCTGTTATTGCTAATGGATTTCTTTTCGTATCAGGGCAAATTCCAATAGAAACTAAAAGTGGAAATATAATTAAGGGAGATATTGAGGCTGCAACTGAATGTATAATGAAGAATCTCAAATCTATATTATCAGAAGCAGGGCTTAATTTTAATAATGTTGTCAAAACTACTATTTTTCTTACCGATTTAAATAATTTTGAAATAATTAACAAGGTTTATGGAAGTTATTTTGAAAAAGATTTTCCAGCTCGTGAAACAGTTCAGGTATCTGCCCTGCCCAGAGGAGCTGAGGTTGAGATAAGTTTAATAGCAGTTTGCAATTAATGTTACATTTATTCCGATTTTTTAAAATAATGTATAAGTATATTATTTATTTATTTATTAGCCTGATTTCTGTCAATATTGCATATTCAGATGAAGGGATGTGGATTCCACTACTTTTATCAGATAGAATTGAGGATATGAAATCTATGGGATTAAAAATATCGGCTGAAGAAATTTACAGTATTAACAATTCATCTATTAAGGATGCAATTGTGCTTTTTGGCGGTGGCTGTACAGCTGAAATAGTTTCCCCTTCCGGTCTCATACTTACAAACCATCATTGTGGATACAGTGCAATCCAATCGCACAGTTCAATTGAAACCGATTATCTTGCAAATGGTTTTTGGGCAATGAATAAAAATGAAGAATTACCCAATCCCGGCTTAAAAGTGAGTATCCTTGTTAAAATGGAAGATGTAACAGATTATGTATTAAAAGGAGTAAATTCAGATTTAACAGAATACAAAAGGAATGAGATAATTGAAAAAAATATTGCTGTGATAATTAAAGAAACAACAGACAAAAATCATTATGAAGCCAGAGTCGTCCCATTTTATTATGGAAACCAATATTACCTGATTGTTTCAGAAGTATTTACAGATATAAGATTAGTAGGTGCTCCTCCTTCAAGCATTGGTAAATTTGGTGGCGATACTGATAATTGGGTTTGGCCAAGACATACTGGAGATTTTTCAATATTTAGAATTTATGCTGATAAAAATAATAAACCAGCGCCTTATTCTCCTGATAATGTTCCCTATCAAGCTCGCAAACATCTTAAAATTTCATTAAAAGGCTATGATGAAGGGGACTTTACTTTTGTTTTCGGATACCCTGGCACAACTAACGAATATGCTCCATCTTATCAAATCAGTATGATAGTTTTTGATGAAAATCCAGTCAATATTGCTCTTAGAGAAAAAAGACTTAACATTATTGATAAATATATGAATAAAAATCAACTTACCCGTATACAATACAGTGCTAAATATGCTAACATTGCCAATTATTGGAAGAAAATGACAGGTGAATCAAAAGGACTTAAAGCCACTGGTGCTATTGAAGAAAAAATGAATCTTGAAAAACAGTTTCAACAATGGGCTAATACTTCGCCCGAACGAATTAAAAAATATAGTGGAGTATTGCCTGCTTTCGAATATTATTATAAACAAATTAACCCTGTAAATAATACATTTAATTATTTTATTGAAGCTGGACTTGGAGTAGAAGTGATAAGATTCGCATGGAATTTTAACAGTTTAGTTGAAATGAGCAAAAATAAAAATGTTAATGATGTTGATATTTCAAATAAAGTTAATACTTTAAAAAAGTCTGTTACAGTTTTTTATAAAAACTATAATGCTGATCTGGATAAAGAAATTTTTATTTCATTATATGAAGACTATTATAAAAATGTTGAAAAATGTTA
Organism: Bacteroidota bacterium; assembly: GCA_022708585.1. Lineage (GTDB taxonomy): Bacteria > Bacteroidota > Bacteroidia > Bacteroidales > JAKIYJ01 > JAKIYJ01. The sequence goes on along the minus strand of JAKIYJ010000044.1, from coordinate 5,964 downwards.
TATCCCTGATGAAATGGCAATTAACGTAAAAAAATATCGGGGAGATTTCAATAAATGGGCTAATAAAATTTTTAGTGAATCAATGTTTTTATGTGAGAAAAGGGTTATTGACTTTCTTGATTCATATAAAAAAAATGACTATAAAAAAATTGAAAAGGACCCTGTATATAAACTTACAAAAAGTGTGTATGATGTATATTTCAATAAAATAATAGTACCTTACAAAAAACTTTCTATAAGCATAGACAGTTTACAAAGAATATATATGGCAGGGTTAATGGAAATGATGCCACAAAAGCAGTTTTATCCTGATGCCAATTCTACATTAAGAGTTGCTTATGGCAAAGTGCAAGGCTTTTCTCCTGCCGATGCTATCACATACCATTGGCATACTGTACTTGAAGGGATAATAGAAAAGGAAGACAGTACAATATATGATTACAGGGTTGATGATAAATTAAAAGAATTGAATTCAAGAAAAGACTACGGACCTTGTTCTGACAAGGATGGCACTATGCATGTGGCTTTTATTGCATCAAATCATACTACTGGCGGCAATTCTGGAAGTCCGGTTTTAAATGCTTATGGAGAGTTGATAGGTATAAATTTTGACCGTTGCTGGGAAGGCACAATGAGCGATTACTATTATGATATATCAAAATGCAGGAATATTTCAGTAGACATAAGATATTGTCTTTTTATAATCGACAAGTATGCTGGTGCAGGTTATTTGCTGGATGAAATGACAATAGTAAAATAAAATCAGAATAGCAGTGTTATGCCAGCATTAGGCATAAAAGGTAATTGATTAATACGTGCAAAAGTAATGCGATCAACATAAAATACATTTTCTCTGTCATAAAGATTTGTTATACCAGCAGTAGCTTCAAGTTGTATTAATTTTGAAATTTTTGCAGTGTATCTGGCTGAAATATCAAGACGATGGTACCAGGGTAAACGGCCAGAATTGATTTTATCATATAATATTCCAAGTTCTTCATTTACGGTTGTATAATCTGTATTAATACCATCAGCAAAATCTATCAATCCATAGTATCCTTGTGATAAAGTGAAAGGGAATCCAGATCCTATGTTCCATCTTGCATTTATTTCCCAGTTCAATTCAGAGCCTAATTTATAAGCAGCTACAATATTAATATTATGGCGACGGTCATAATGAGGTACATACCAGTATGTGCCGTCGAATCTATTTATAAAACCGAGTGAATAAACAGCCCATAAATATAATCTTTTAAAATCGTATTTGGCAGAAAAATCAATACCTTCGGCATCGCCACGCTCAATAATAAAATCTTTGCGTAAAAATTCCGGTTTATCTGAATATTCAGGGGTATCGTCATAAATTTTATTTCTGTTTAAATTTGAAAGTTGAGTAAACCATTTATAATAAGCCTCTAAGTTAACAGTAAGGTTTCGTAATGGTTCACTTTCAATGCCAATTATAAGATGTTTTGCTTTTTGCAGTTTAGAATTTACTTTTTTACCTTCAAAATATTCAGGCAGATTATCAGGGCCTGAAATAAAGCCGTAAAATAAATTAACAACATCTCTATCTGAATTGGCTGCAATAAGATTTTGAGAATAAAAACCACCAGCAGCTTTAATGCGAAATTTTCGAGAAATATTATATTTAACCGCCAACCGAGGCTCAGGCGAAATTTCTGATAAAGAAGCATAATAATGCAATCTGAAACTAGGTTCTACTAACAATCGTGATGCAGTATATTTATATTTTACAAAAGTTGCCACTTCTGTTGTATTTTCAGTTGCATCAATTCGTCTGTTAGCTGAATTATAAAAATCGAAAATTGTTTTATGACCAAGCATTTCAATACCATATCGAATTTCTCTTTTTTTAGGTAAAAAATATGTAAAATTGAGACTCGTATTAAAACCGTTAATTTCACTGTTCCTAGGGGATCTGTCTTTTTCAGTAAGGGATATTTTATAAGAAGAGCAGGCAAAATTTCCATCAATTAATACCGGAGATACACCTGGCACAGCAATAAAATTCATTCCACCTCCTTGTGAATTCCATTTAAAATCAGAAATAACTTTATAATTAACTACATCACCAAAGTGAAAACCAAAAAGATTGAACTTACTACCATTGTTCCCCTGAAAAGACAGTTTACCATAAATATCATTATAATTAAAAGGCAAACCAGATGTATCTACGTAATTATAAAATATTTTTGAACTTTCTTTAAGATATGAATTTTTAAAAGATAAAATAAAAGAAGAGAAACCATCGCCAGGGTTTTTCTGTTTTTGCAATGGACCTTCAATCAAGCATCTGGCACCAAACGTACTGGCACCCACCTTGCTACTAAGTCTTTTCTTATTACCTTCCCTTGTAGTAATATCCATAACAGATGATATTCTACCACCATATTCGGCTCCAAAACCACCTGTATAAATATCGGCACTTCTTAAAATATCAGTATCAAAAACTGAAAATAACCCTATTGAATGAAAAGGATTATAAACTATCATTCCATCCAGCAAAACTTTGTTTTGTATAGGCGACCCCCCTCTTATATATAGTTGCCCGCCTTGATCGCCAGTGAAAATTATTCCAGGAAGAACCTGTAAATACTGAGCTATATCAGCCTGCCCACCAATTGCAGGAATTGCATTAATTTGTTTGGGTGATATTTTGGTAATAGAAGTAAGTGTCTGTACTTGTCTTTCCTGCTTTTCGGCCGATATTTCAACATCTTCAAGTAAAATTGTAGCTTTTGTTAAAAAAATTTTTTGATTGATAATTTTATTCTTTTCAACTTTTACAGGTATATGAACTGAATCATAACCTATACCAGAAACAATTAATGTATAATCGCCAACTGGAATTTGCAAAATACTAAAATAACCATTTTCATCGGTAACACTTCCATGAGTAGTATTCAATAAATAAACATTTGAGAACATCACCGGATCAGATGTTTCTTTTTCATAAACAAATCCTCGAATTATTCCAAAATGCTGCTGAGTATATGCTAATTTGCCAATTGAAGTTGCCAGTATACAAATAAATAAAAATTTATATGATTTCATCAGATTTTAATAACCTGACAAAGTTAACTCAATTTTAAAAATAAAACATATTAAGAAAATCATTTTTTCTGCAAATAATTTATCTGAAAGCAGTATTTTATAATGAAATATTAAAAATCATATAAAAATAGCCCCTTTTTGTACAACTATTATAGAATATATACACCAATAAAAAAATCTCGACATTATTAATAATCAATTTTTAATTACTTTTGAAAAATTGATTATTAATAAAAATATAAAATAAATTTTCTTTATGCATTTTTGAGCGATGACATAAAAAACAATTTTTAATTTATTTATATTTTTAATTAATTTATCTATGAAGTTAATTAATTTATTTTATCAAAAAGATAATTCAAAGTAAAAATGATTTTTCGGAGTAAACTCATTATTTTGAATTTAAATATTTTCGGGATGTAGCGCAGTCTGGTAGCGTACTTCGTTCGGGACGAAGAGGTCGCTGGTTCGAATCCAGTCATCCCGACTTGTTTTAATTTATTGTTTAATAATGCCTCTTTAGCTCAGCTGGTAGAGCGGCTCACTCGTAATGAGCAGGTCGCCGGTTCAAATCCGGTGAGAGGCTTTTCTTTTTGAAAAATTTTAAAATTAAAAAATATGAATCCACTCTGAAAAGTCTATAAATCAAATTTTAATGGCTTTATTATAAAAAATTATTGTAATTATGAATAATACATTATAGGTAACATATTTTGAGTATGATATAGCCATTCTAATTAAATTTATCTATATTTTTAATTAATTTATATATATTTATTTGTTTTATTAAAATTATGTAAAAAGATGGAAGATAATAAAATTATTTCTGTTTCTCCAAATACACAATGGATAGGTGCTCTTGACCCTGACCTTAAAACATTTGATGTAATAATGGAAACTGAATATGGAACTACATATAATTCATATTATATTAATTCCAGTAAAAAAACTATTGTTGATACCGTAAAAATCAATTTTTGGGATGTTTTTTATTCAAAATTATCTAAACTGTGTAATCCTTCTGAAATTGAATATATTGTTGTAAATCACACTGAACCTGACCATTCTGGCAGTATAGTAAAAATGCTTGAAATAGCACCTGATGCAACGATTGCTGGAAGCGCCACTGCAATAAAATTTCTGAATGATATTATCGGTTATGATTTCAAGTCAAAAATATTAAAAGACGAGGACATTCTGGATCTTGGCAACTTAAAACTTAAAATTGTTGGTGCCCCTAATCTTCACTGGCCCGATTCTATTTATGCTTACCTTGAAGAAGATAAAATATTATTTACCTGTGATTCTTTTGGTTCTCACTATTGCCATCCTGCGATGTACGACAATCAGGTTGGCAATTTTGATGACGCTTTTAAATATTATTACGATGTAATATTAAAACCTTTTCACAAGTTTATGCTTAATGCAATTGAAAAAATTAAAACATTAGAGATTAATGCTATATGTCCGGGACATGGTCCTTTGCTTACAACACATTGGAAAAAATATGTAGATTTAAGTGAAAAATATTCTATTGAAGCCGATAGAATATTGAAAAAAAATAGAGTTTTCATTCCTTATGTGTCAGCTTATGGTTACACGGCTGAATTAGCAGAAAAAATTGCAGAAGGCATACATCTGGCAGGGGATATTGAAACATTGATATGTAACATTGAAGAGATGCCTCTTTCTAAAATTGATGAATACCTTGCATCCTCCTCTGCATTTTTAATAGGGTCCCCTACTCTTAATCAAAATACACTTTTGCAAATTTATCAATTATTTGCATTGATAAATCCTGTTCGTGACAGGACAAAACTTGCAGGAACTTTTGGATCATTTGGCTGGAGTGGTGAATCTGCCAAAATTGTACAATCAGTACTTAAAAATCTAAAATTAGATGTATTTGAAAATACTTTATGCATAAAGTTTAAACCTCATCAAAAGGATTTTTCTGATTATATTAATTTTGGTAAAGCCTTTGGCGAAAAATTTATTAAAAAAATAAAAAATAATTCATAAATGATTTTAATAAACAGGACAAACTCCCTTTACCTGTCAAAATGTAAATTTCCATACTGGATTATTTTATTATGTTCTGGTATATTGATTTTGTCATCTTGTAGCCTTGAAAAAAATATAGCAAAAGAATTTCTTAAAAAACAACAAAAAGGAACTATTGTACTTGTAGAGCCAGAATTTATTTATAAAATCAATTTACGTGATACCGCTGATAAAGATTTGCAAAATTTTACAAAAGAAGAAAAGGATTCTTTGTTACTCGAAAAATCAATATTTTTAAAATATGTTGATAATCAAATATTCATTGATAAATATTATATAACATTAAAAGAAGAACTTGTTAAAAGAGGTTTTTATATAATAGATAAAAAGGATTCTTTGGACAGATTTACTTTTCCTGTATGGAAATTGAACCCCGCCCAGCTTCAACTTGAAGAAGATATAGAACCCTTTACCGATTATTATTATTTTGATACCTCTTTGTATGTACAGAATTTTGCACTTAACAAAGTTACTTTACATACATGGCTTGAATTTTCCAGAATAAATTCTAATGATACCGCAGTTGATGTACTTTATTCTGCTCAATCGGTAAAAGATAAAATATCTGGAGTCTTTAAACGGCATATTATTGACGGTTCTGTTACCTATAATTATTCGGCTAATTTAGTTACCATAAGCCATGTATATGATTTAAGCGAATATGCAGCAAAAAAGCACGCTGCTTATTTATTTGATTATATTATGAATAATTATATTAGCGAAAATATGCCTCATTCATTCAAACAGGAAAAATATTTTCAATACAATAATGAAAAAAAACGTCTTATAAATTTTAAAGAAGGCTTTATTATCATGAAATAA
>JAKIYJ010000043.1 GCA_022708585.1 Bacteroidota bacterium | reverse complement strand
TGGGACCGTGTCAACTAATCTTTCCGGATCAACAAAATGTTGGATTACACAAAATCTTGGTGCAACGAATCAGGCCACTTCTCCAACTGATGCAACTGAAGATGCTGGCGGATGGTTTTGGCAATTTAACTGTAAACAAGGTTATAAACATGACGGTTCTACTAGAACACCTTCTTCATGGTATATTACAAACATTAACGAGAATTTTAACTGGGAGCCAGCAAATGATCCTTGTACAATTTTATTAGGTTCTACATGGCGTATACCTACTTATTCCGAATGGTATAATGCGGATGCAAACAATAATTGGTCAAATTTTAATCAAACTTTTAGTTCGGCTATTAAATTACATGCTGCTGGATTACTGTATCCCAATGATGGATCCTTATATGGGCGTGGTGCTGCAGGATATTACTTCACAAGTTCACAATATTCAACCACACAAGCGTATCATTTGGGATTGGGATCTACATGGAGTTCATTAAGTGAAGTTAACAAACCATATGGTATGACTTTGAGATGTATTAAAGATTAAGATTTCATTTGTTTCAAAAATTATTTTTTCCAATTAGAGAAAAAATTTTTTGTGTTATGTAATATAATAATTTTTACATATCAGGCACTATTAACAATTATATTTTTTCAATACAGGCAGATTTAATCCATCCTGTTTTACCATCTGATAGTCTTATTTCTGTCCATTCATTAATTTTATCAAAAATTTTCATTTTGGTTCCTTCGTGAACTACAAACAGATTGGTGCTGTTATCATCGGGTGAAGATTTAATTGTTACAGTTGGAACCATAACAATAGCATATTGATTGTTTTTCAAGTTATTATATTGTTGTCTTGTAAATATAGCAGCAAATACAGTACAAATAAAAAAGACAATACCAAAATAAAAACAAACCTTTTTATAAGTCGGGTTTTGTAAAATGAAAAATAAGGCAAGGGCAATAAAAAACATAGAAAACAAAGTAATAGATATAATGCCCCATTGTTTAACTCCTAAAATATTTCTTATTTTATCGCATAATTTTGGGATAAATGACTGTTGAATTTCTTGAGGTTTATCAACAATTTTTGTTTTTGCAAGTTCAAGATTAAATTTTAAATCTCTATCAAAAGGATTTAACAATAAAGCTCTTTCATAAAATAAAATTGCCAATCCTATTTTATTGATTTTATAATAAGAATTCCCCAGATTATAAAGCAATTCATAAGATGAATAACCTTTATCATAAATACTACGATATAACTTGGCCGCATATTCAAATTCTCCCTTGCTGTATGCAGTAGCGGCATTGACTAATACAGTATCAAAATTAATTTTCTCCGCATTATTATTACCGGCTTGAACAATATTAAAATTAACAATAATTAAAAAAAAGAATATAAAAAAAAGAATGAATTTTTTCATTTGAATTTACGATTTGATTCTTGAGATTTGATTTTATATTTTAACAAATTATGATTCAAAAGTTGTAATAACATTAATAGCACCATCATATAGATTCTTCATTTTTTCAGTACTGTCGCCCGGAGCAAATCTTGCAAATTCACATTCTTCTAAAAGATTTATCAACAAATTTTGCTTGTCTTCCTGTACATTTTTTTGCATCATAATATCTTTTACTGTTTGTAGCGAAAGGTTTGCAAGAGGAATATTAAATTTATCGGCTGTGTAACCCCATAATGCTTTACCAATTTCAACAAAGAATTCTTCTTTTTGATTGGCATCCATAAACTGCTTTGCTTTTTTAAGTCTCAATTTTGCAATTTTACGTGCCTGCCTATTACGAACATAAGCAACATTGCCTTTTAACTGCATTTGTTTACGATAAGCAAGCATAAAAAGAACAAACAAAAATGGTGGCACAGTAAATAATACAAAATACCAATCACTTCCCCAAAAAATATTATCCATTTTATTTAAAACAAATGGTTTTACTTTAATATATCTAATATCCGAATTAAGATATTTGATGTCTTGTTGAGAAGATGTAATTATTTGATTGGCTGATGAATATCCCTTTCCTACTTTAATATTAAAAAGAGGGGTTGTAAGAGTTACATATTTATTAGTTTTAGGGTTAAAGAAAGTAAAATTTATTGGGTCCAGTTTAAACTCGCCTTCATTAAGTGGTATAACAACATAATTAAAAATTCTTTTACCACTAACGCCACTTCCCGATACATAAATATCGTCGATAATTTTAGGATCATAAACTTCAAAATCAGGGGGAAAGTTAACAGGAAGTTTATCAATTAATTTAATGTTTCCACTGCCAGAAACAGTTATTTTAAAGTCAAGAGCTTCATTAGCCTTTAATTCAGATCTATTAATTTCGGCTGATATGTTAAAATCGCCTACTGCACCTGTAAAATCAGAAGGTTTACCTTGAAGTGGTAAATCATCAACTGTAACAGACAGAGGATTAGACTTGATTTTTCTTTTTTCACTGGCATAATATGAAACATCGGGTCCATAAAACATTTCTTCAAAGAAACCATTTGCCTTTCTTTTTTTAACAACTTGTACCTGACATTCAACCTGAATAGGTTCAATACGCAATGTCCCATCTTTTTGAGGAAAAAGCACTGTTTTACTAATTTCAGCTACTCTGTATGTTTTACCATTAAGTACTTCATTTTGAGGAGTGATGGTTTTACTTTCATCAATTTGTTCCGACCAAAAGCCGGAATAGGAAGGTGGTTTAATATCAATCAAATCAACTCTTGGCAATGTTGTATATAACTTATGGGTTAAAACTATTTGTTCTCCCTTATAAACTTTGTTTTTGCTGACATAAGTACGTATAAAAAGTTCATCAGAAGAACCTGCAATATCTGTTTGTTGTTTTTGATCAGAACCAGATCCTGTTGAAGGAGGCACTGAAGATTGTTGCTGACCTTTAACAACTTTAATGACAAGAGGATTTGATTTATAAATAGTATTACCAGACGTTATTGAAGCTGAACCTATAGTATAACTTCCTTCTTTATTGGCTTCAAGTACATAGGAATAGGATTGTATAGTAGTTTGGGTAATGTCGCCATTAATAATTTGAACACTTGATTGAGTTGAAGGATTGGGTCCCGATATAACAGTAAAACCAGTAAATTGCGGAGGAGAAAAACCGTTAGATTTAGCATTTATACTAAAAGTGACCTTAAATTGTTCTCCCACCTGAACGGTTGTTTTACTTGCAGATGCTGTAAATGACACAGATTGAGCATTAACTGTAATTGGCAGATAAAAAACAATAATATATATAATTGTAAATAACAAATTATTTCGGTATTTCATAATATAAAAATATTTTTACCAGTCGTTTTCAATATTTATTTTTACATTAACTTTTTTTTGTTTGTCTTTTTCAAGTTTTTCTCTTGTGTTTTTTTCATTATTTTTAAGAGCCTCTAACATTTTTTCGGCATCTTCTTTTGAAATCTCGGGTTTAGACTGTTGCTGTTTTTGATTCTTGCTTTCCTTATCCTTGTCTTGTTGTTGTTGATTTTGTTGCTCATCTTTATTCTGTTGCTTATTATTATTTTTATTGTTTTGCTCCTGATTTTGTTGCTGTTGCTCAATTTTTTTTAATAACTTATTAGCGTAAACATAATTATATCTGGTTTCATCATCATCAGGTTGAAGTCGTAATGATTTTTTATATGAATCAATACTTTGCTTTATTATATTTTGTTTTGTTTCCATATTCAGGGTATCATTCGATATGGCACTATTAAGATATGAATTACCAAGATTATGATACACTCTGGCTTTAATGGACTCATCAAGTTTCTGTGATAAGAGGTCATTAAAAACTTTTGCTGCCTGGTTATATTGTTTTTGCTTGTATAATGCATCACCAAGATTAAATAATGCTTTTATATTAGAAGTATCTTTTTGATTGGCTTTTCTATATTGTTTTTCAGCTTCCTGATATTTTTCCTTTTTATATTCAGAATTTCCTTTTCTTATTAAAGTTTCAGGATATTGAGCATATAAATTATTTTTTATGAAAAAAACGCATATTATTGAAAAAATAATTGAAAACTTGCACATACTTTAAAAATTTAAAATTAGTTACATATAATTTACAAAATTTTTAATCTCCAAAATTAAAATGACAAAGACCAAAAAACAGAGTTTAAAAAGATTATTTTTTAATATAATAATATATGAGTCTACTCCGAAAAATCATTTTTATTTTGAATTATTTTTTTGATATAATAAATTAAAATTTTCATAGATAAATAAATTAAAAATATAGATAAATTTAAGAAAATTTAATTTATAGACTTTTCGGAGTGAACTCATATTTAAAATCACTATTATTTATTTTCAGAAAAAATATCCAGTTTTTCAATCAAGCCTTTTTTAGAAGGGATTAAGGTTTCAATTACCATCAACAAAATAGCAACGGCGAGAAAATACTGATATCTATCTTCATATTCAACAAACCAGGCTTCTTCAAATTCATCGCCTTTCATTTTTCGTATTTCCTGGAAGACTTTATCCAACCCTTCATTAATATTATTAGCTCTAACATACAAGCCATCTCCTTCAATAGATATACGTTCAAGTAACACATCCTGTAACTTTGATATTACGGTATTTCCCGCCTTATCGCGTTTAAAATCACTTCTAATACCGTTCTGATATATAGGTATAGGGGCTCCTTGTGGAGTTCCTACACCAAGAGAAAAAACTTTTATATTGTTTTCAGCAGCCATTTTAGCCGCACTTACAGCATCATCTTCATAATTTTCACCATCACTGATAAGGATAATTGCCTTGTCTTTTGATTTAGAAGAAGCAAGCATATTAATTGACATTTCAATGGCTTTTCCTATAGCTGTTCCTTGAACAGGTATCTGGTCTACTTCTGATGTTTCAAGCATATTTTTAAATGCTGCCAGGTCGGGTGTCAGAGGCAGTTTGGGATATGCTTTTCCTGCAAATACAACAAGTCCAAGTTTATACCCTTCAAGTTTATCTGTATATCGTGCTAATGTTTGCTTTGCCCTTTCAAGTCTATTTGGTTTAATATCCTCAGCGAGCATTGAATTTGAAACATCAAGCGTAATTATAATATCTGCACCTTTATGTTTTGAGGTACCGAGTTTTGAACCCACTCTTGGATCAATCATAGCAATAATGAGGAAAAAAAGTGCAAAAAGAGAGATAATAAACTTGATATTTTGTCTTTTGGGAGAATAATCAGGGAAAAGAGATTTTATAATATTTTTATCACCAAACTTGTCAAAAGCCTTATTTTTCCATTTTAGCATAAGCAAATACAATATTATTAGTACAGCTAAGGCAACGAAACAAAAGACAAAATCAGGATTGGCAACATTAATACCTAACATAACACAATAATTTTTAAGGTAAAGTTCTAAAAATCGTATATTTAAGTAAACTATCAAGTAATAAAAGAGAAAATCCAATAACTAAAAATGGCAAGAAATGTTCTTTTTTTCTATTATACTGACTCACATTAATTTTTGATTTTTCCAGTTTATCAATCTCCTTATATATTTCTCTCAGTTTGTTTTCGTTCTGTGCTCTGAAATATTTTCCTCCTGTTTTTTCAGCTATTTTTGTACATAAATCTTCATCTATTTTTACTTCCATATTCATAAATTGTAATCCAAAAGGAGTTTGAACAGGGAAAGGAGCCATTCCCATTTTGCCAACGCCAATAGTATAAGCTCTTATTCCATATAAAGAAGCAATATCAGCAGCGGTTAATGGATCCATTGAGCCTGTATTGTTAACACCGTCAGTAATTAAAATAATAACTTTACTAATAGCCAGACTTTTGCGAAGATGATAAACAGAAAGCCCTAACCCATCTCCAATAGCTGTACCATCTTCAATCATACCACTATATAAAGCATTTAATAATGTATCGAGCAAAATATGGTCAATTGTCAGAGGGCATTGCAGAAAAGCCTCACCGCTGAAGGCAACCAATCCAATTCTATCATTATGCCTTCCTCTAATAAATTCAGTAGATATTTTTTTTGCTGTTTCTAACCTGTTTGGCTTAAAATCTCTTGCAAGCATACTCCCCGAAATATCCATCGTTATCATAATATCAATTCCTTCAACTTCCACATCCTGGCGACTTAAATTACTTTGTGGTCTTGCCAATGCAATAATCAAAAAAAACAGGGCTATCATTCTTAAAATGAAAGGTGTATTCAATAAACGTTGCCTTAATGTTACAGGACCCCTTTTAAAAATTTCAATACTGCTTATATTAATCCCTGGCTGCTTCTTTTTTTTACTAAAAACATAATAAATTGATAACAACGGTATCAATAGCAGTAAAAACAATAACCAGGGATTTGCAAATTCAATATTATGTGGCATTATTGGTTTCAATTTTATTGTTATTTTGAACGTTATCAATTATAACAGGTTTGGTAGCATTAACAAATTCTATTGCATATTCCATACTTGTAATATTTTCATCAACCAAAGGTTGTGCTTTTGCAAACTTCGCCATATCAGCCCAGAATAAAATCTGTTGCAATTTATTAATGCATTCTTCATGAAGAAAAATGTTGTTCAAAGTATTTAATATTTCATTTGAGGTCATTTCAGTAGCCTTTATATCAAATCGTTTTGAAATATATGTTCTAATTATATCAGTAAGTATTGAATAATATTCTTTTACTTTTCCTTTTTCCCAGAGTTTTTGTGCTTTAAGTTCTTCAAGTTCTTTCAATGCCTGCTCATGAGGTTCGAGATATTTTTTATTTGTAAACCCAATCAAGGGTTTCTTTTTCCTAATTCTTTTAACAATATAAATTACTATAATAGAAACAGCAATTAATATAAAGATGCCAATTATCCATGGAAAAACTTCTCGCCAGGTTAAAGGAGAATCTAACGGTTTTTTAATATCTTTAATAGAGAGAGTAGTATCAACAGGAATAAGATTAACAACAAGTTTAAGTGGCAATGTTTCTATTTCGTTAATAGAAGTATCATTTTTAAAAAAGTATGAAAATTTAAAAGGAGGAATAGTATAACTTCCTGAATCGAATGAAGTTATTTTGATTTTTTGTGATAAGGTAATAAAATTATTATTAAGAGAAACAGTATCAAATTTTGAAATACTAATAATTTCAATATCTTTAATGATAGTATCTTTAAACACAGGCCAATTAATTTCGGCTTTAAGTGGATAAGTGCAAGATAAAAATAAAAAGGGTTGCTGTCCAACCAATATAGTATCTTTTTCCAGTGTAGCAACAGCTTGTGGTTTTTGTGCATAAGTTACACCATTACAAGCTGTAGCTAATACAATTAAAAATATAATAAATTTAATTTTAAACATAATAACGAATTAACTAACCAATCAATATGAATCTCCACGCATTTTAAAGAGTTTTATTAAAGGTTTAACATAATCATCCCCTGTAAAAATTTCTACATTATCAATTCCACATTTATTAAAAAGATCTTTAAGGTTATGATTAATATTATTCCAATATTCAGCATACATTTTTCTCAAATTATCGGATGATGTATCTACCCACAATTCTTCACCTGTCTCACTATCTATAAATCTGGCAAGTCCTATATCGGGCATCTCAGTTTCACGTATATCATTAACCTTTATAGCAATAATATCATGTTTATGAGAAGCAATTTTAAGAGCATTTTCAAAATTACCGGCATAAAAATCGGAAACAAGAAAAGCAGTACATTTTTTCTTAATAGCATTAGTTAAAAATTTCAGAGGAACAGTAATATCAGTACCTTTGTTATCAGCTTTAAAATAAATGAGTTCTCTAATAATTTTCAGTATATGGGAAGTGCCTTTTTTAGGGGGAATAAATTTTTCAATTTTATTGCTAAAAAATATAACTCCAACTTTATCATTATTTTGAATAGCGGAGAACGACAAAACGGCAGAAATTTCAGCGATATAATCTCTTTTAAGAGAAGCCTTCGTTCCGAAATCATTTGATTTACTAACGTCAACCATAAGCATAACAGTAAGCTCTCTTTCTTCTTCAAATATTTTAACATAAGGATGGTTAAAACGAGCGGTAACGTTCCAATCAATAGAGCGTATATCATCCCCTATCTGGTATTCCCTTACTTCCGAAAATGCTATCCCAGTACCTTTGAATGCACTATGATATTGCCCCGAAAATATATGTTGGGATAATCCTCTGGTTTTAATTTCAATTTTTCTAACTTTTTTAACAAGATCTGCTGTTTCCACAATAATTCAATTTATATTTCATGGTACTTCTACGTGATTCAGTATTTCGCTTATTATCTCTTCGGTAGTTATATTTTCAGCTTCTGCTTCATAAGTCAAACCAATACGATGACGTAATACATCATGACAAACTGCTCTAATATCTTCGGGAATGACATAACCTCTTTTTCTAAGAAAGGCATAAGCTTTGCCAGCAAGGGCAAGGTTAATACTTGCACGTGGCGATGCTCCGAAACTAATGAGTCCATTAAATTTATCAAGTCCATAATCTTGTGGATAACGAGAAGCAAAAACTATATCGGTTATATAATTTTCGATTTTTTCATCTAAATATACTTCACGTGTAACTGTTCTTGCCTTAATAATATCTTCAGGTTTTAACACAATAGAAGTAGACGTCATTTCATTAGTAACATTTTGCCGAAGTATAATTTTTTCTTCTTCTTTTTTAGGATATGAAATAACTACTTTAAGCATGAATCGGTCTACCTGAGCTTCTGGCAATGGATAAGTACCCTCTTGTTCTATAGGATTTTGTGTGGCAAGAACAAGGAAAGGTTCAGGTAATTTATAAGTATTATCTCCAATTGTCACCTGTCGTTCCTGCATAGCTTCAAGTAAAGCACTTTGAACTTTTGCAGGAGCACGATTAATTTCATCGGCAAGAATAAAATTGGCAAACAATGGTCCTTTTTTTACAGTAAATTCTTCTTTTTTCTGACTGTAAATCATAGTTCCTATAAGATCTGCTGGAAGCAAATCGGGAGTAAACTGAATTCTTGAAAATTTTGCATCAATAGCGTTAGCAAGAGACTTAATTGCGAGGGTCTTAGCCAGTCCTGGAACTCCTTCAAGCAAAATATGCCCATTAGCAAGCAGCCCAATAAGCAAACGTTCAATCATCTGCTTTTGCCCTACTATAACTTTATTCATTTCTATCTGTATAATATCTACAATGACACTTTCCCTCTGTATTTTGTCATTTAATTCTCTAATATCTAAATTGGATTCCATAACATTATCTTTTTATGATGACAAAAATAAAACTTTATGTTATAGGAAACGTTAATAAATGTTAATAAAGAAGTTAAAAAGTGTTAAGATAAATGTTAAGATTTTTGACTTTTATTGTTACTATTAATTTAATATAAAAACATTGAGTCTATTGCGAAGAGTCATTTTTATTTTGAACTATTTTATTTAATAAAATAAATGGCTCTATTCAATAAAAATGTTGCAATAAAAACAGTTAAAATCATAATTAACAAATTTTTAATATATTATTATATTTAACTATTATAACACAAATGCCATAATGTGTTTTTAAATCCGCCTTGGA